>DATFFV010000397.1:0-4529 GCA_035249885.1 Gammaproteobacteria bacterium
CCGAGAGACCGATGAGCCCCTCGAGCGCGGCCGCCGTGAGCCATTCCTTGAGCACGACGTTGCGACCGCCGACGACGCCCTGGACGGCGCTCTGCGTGAGCAGCGCGCTCAGGCGCCGGAAGCCATGCGGGCTCTGGCACAACAATGTGAGCCGCGCCGGCTCGCGATCGGTGGGCGACGCGGCGACCCAGAGGTCGGCGCCGATGATCGGCTTTACGCCGCGCGCGAGCGCGGGCTTATAGAATTTGACGAGCGCGGAGACGTTGCCCTGATCGGTGATGGCGCAGGCCGGCATTCGCTGCTCCGCCACGGCGTCGACGAGCGCATCGACGCGAACGAGGCTGTCGACGAGCGAATACTCCGTGTGGACGCGCAGGTGTACGAAGCCGGTCATTGCGCATGCTCTATCCGGACCTCACGCACGGGCGCGAACGTCGCGCGGTGAATCGCGCACGGCCCGAAAGCCGCGAGCGCGCGCAAGTGCGCCGCCGTCCCGTAGCCCTTGTTCTCGTCGAAGCCGTATTGCGGATAGCGACGATGCAGCCGCCGCATGAGACGGTCGCGACAGACCTTCGCGAGAATCGACGCAGCACTGATCTCGGGCAACAAATTGTCGCCATCGATCACGGGCTCGGCGCGGTACAAGCGACCTACGCCGCGGAACGCCGGGATGTGCCGGCCGTCGACGTGCACGACCTGGGGAATCAGCCCAAGCCTGAGCACGGCGCGCTCCATCGCGAGCAGCGACGCTTGCAGGATGTTGATACCGTCGATCTCGTCGTGGCTCGCGTGCGCAACGGCGAATGCCTTGGCCTTGCGCCGGATCTCGCTCGCGAGCCGCACACGCTCTTTCTCGGTCAGCAGCTTCGAGTCGCGCAACCCGTCGATCGGCGCGGCAGGGTCGAGCACGACGGCCGCCGCGACCACGGGACCCGCGAGCGGCCCGCGGCCCGCCTCGTCGACACCGCAGACGTCGTCGCCCGCCGCGACGAACATGAACGATTGATTGCCACTCAAGCTCACCGCTTTCCCCGCACCAGCTCGAGGACCTCGCGCGCCGCCGACGTGCTCGCATCGCGGCACAACTGCCGATGAATATCGGTGAACGCATCATACCAGCCGGGCGTAAGGCCGGTGCCATCGAGCGCGGCGAGCACGGCCGGACCGAGCCGGTCGGGCCTGACCTCTTGCTGCACGAACTCGGGCACGAGCGTCTTGCCCGCAAGCAGATTCGGTAGCGAGAAATTCGGCAGCTTCGCAACTCCGAGCCGGCGCACGAGCCAATACGTGAGCGGCACCATCTTGTAGGCCACGACCATAGGGCGTTTGCAGAGCATGGCCTCGAGGCTCGCAGTGCCCGAGGCCGTGAGCACGACGTCGGCCGCGGCCATGACCTCGCGCGCGCGGTGCGCGATGAGATGCGCGCCGCGCAAGTCCATGCCGGCCGTCGCCGCGCTGAATAGCGCGGCCGTCGACTCGCTCGCGAGCGCGACGGCGACGGCGAGATCGGGGCGTCGATCCTTGAGCCATGCGGCCGTCGCCATGAACGGCGCGGAGAGGCGCGTCACCTCGCTGCGGCGGCTGCCAGGCAGCACGGCGAGCATCGGCTTGTCCGTGGGCAACCGGAGAGCGGCGCGTGCCGCGGCCTTGTCGACGGTCAGCGGAATCATGTCGGCCAATGGGTGGCCTACGAACTTCGCGTTGACGCCGTACTTGGCGTAGAACGGCGGCTCGAACGGCAGCACGCAGAGCACGAGATCCACGGCCTCGCGAATCGTCGCCGCGCGCGACTGGCGCCAGGCCCATACCTGCGGGCTCACGTACTGCACGGTCTTGATGCCCGCGCGCTTGAGCGCGACCTCCGCGGGCCGGTTGAAGTCCTGCGCGTCGACGCCGACGAATACGTCGACACGGCTAGCCTTGATGCGCTCGACGAGCTCACGCCTGAGCTTGAGGATGCGCCGCAAGTGCGGCAGCACCTCGAAAAACCCCATGACCGCGATCTCCTCGGCGCGATACCACGGCTCGCAGCCCGCCGCGATCATCTTCGGCCCCGCCATGCCCACGAACGTCGCGTCCGGCACCTGCGCCCTGAGCGCCTCGATGAGCCCCGCCCCGAGCGTGTCCCCCGACGCCTCCCCCGCCACCAGCGCGACCCGCAAGGGCCGTGTCATTCGCGCTCACCGCACGGCCTGCCCGCGCCGAGCCGTCGAGGGGCCTTCGCGAGACACGCCGGAAGACCATCCCTGGGGCTCGTCTGCGCACATCGCCGCCATGGATGGCGGCGTGCAGCAATAGCAGGAGCGTATTGCTGCCCCTGTGCGCAGACGGTCTCGCGAAGGCCCCTCGACGTCTCGACGCGGTCAGGCCAAGAGCGTCGGCGCGGGCTCAAGAGATTTCTGCGATGCGCGTGACGCCGGCTTTGCTCGTGTGCGCGCATTGAGCGTCGGCCGGGGCGCTGCGAGCCAGGGATGGCGAGCAGCGAGCCTACAGGGACGTACTTGCGGCGTCCCCGGACGATGCTCAATGCGCGCACACGAGCAAAGCCGGCCGCGATGCCCGACACGCACGCACGGGTGAAGACGGCCACCATCACAGCGTGTCAGCGGGCGAGGCCGCGGGAGCCGTCGCGCAGGGAGTCGACGAAGGGCCGGATCTCGGGCTGTGACGCCAGGAGCGGCGTGAGCTCCGCGATCGCGGCGTCGAGCTTGAGCTCTTGGCGGTAGACGACACGATAGGCCTCGCGGATGTTGCGGATCTCAACGGGCGTGAAGCCGCGGCGCTTCAGGCCCTCGGCGTTGATGCCGCGCGGCTCGGCCGGCCTGCCCGAGATCGTGACGTAGGCGGGCACGTCCTTCGTGACGTAGCTGAACATGCTCGACAGCGTGTGCGCGCCGATGCGGCAGAACTGGTGCACGGCCGTGAAGCCGCCGAGGATCGCGTAGTCGCCCACGCGCACGTGCCCCGCGATCGACGCGTTGTTGGCGAAGATCGTGTTGTCGCCGACGACGCAGTCGTGCGCGATGTGACAGTAGGCCATGATCCAGTTGTCACTGCCGATCGTCGTGACGCCCTGATCCTGCACCGTGCCGCGATTGAGCGTGCAGCACTCCCTAATCGTGTTGCGGTCGCCGATCACGAGCCGCGTGCGCTCGCCGTTGTATTTTTTGTCCTGCGGATCGTCGCCGACCGAGGCGAACTGGAAGATGTGGTTGTCGGCACCGATGACGGTCGGGCCTTTGACGACGGCATGCGGCTCGATGCGCGAGCCGCGGCCGATCTCGACCTCCGCACCGATGACGGCGTAGGGGCCGACGTAGACATCCGAGTCGATCTTGGCGCCGGGATCGACGACCGCCCGCGCGTCGATCAAGACTTGGGTCCGTCTGCCATGAGGATTTGCGCCTCGGCGACTAGCTTGCCGTCGACCTCGGCGACGGCCGTGAAGCGCCACAGGTTGCGGCGCCGCTTGACGAGCTCGACGCGCAACACGAGCTGATCGCCGGGGCGCACGGTCTGCTTGAAGCGAATCTCCTCGAGCCCGGCCAGGTAGAGGATCCAGATCCGCTCCTCCGCGCTGACCGACTCGTAGGCGAGGACGCCGCCCGCTTGGGCGAGCGCCTCGATGATGAGCACGCCGGGCATGACGGGATGCTCCGGAAAATGCCCTTCGAAATAGGCCTCGTTGGCGCTGACGTTCTTGACCGCCACGATCGACTTCCCCGGCACGACCTCGAGCACGCGGTCGATCATTAAGAACGGATAGCGGTGCGGCAGGCGCTTGAGGATTCCGTCGATATCGAACGTGGTCGTGTCGGTCATTCGTTGCTCTTCGGCTTCGTTCCCGTGAGTTTCGCGAGCTCGCGCTCCACTTTCGCCAGACGGTCGGCCAGGGCATCGAGCTGGCGGAACCGCGCCGCGCTCTTGCGCCATTTGCCTGCCTCTTCCGCGGGCAAGTGGCCGGAATAGGTTCCGGGCTCGTCCACGGATTTGGTCACGACGCTGCCAAAGGTGAACACCGCATCGTCGCAAACGTTGAGCGAATTGATCATGACGACGGCGCCGCCGATCATACAGCGCTTGCCGACCTTCGTGCTGCCCGCGACGCCGGACATCGCGGCCATGATCGTGTGCGCGCCGAGGCGCACGTTGTGTGCGATCTGCACGAGGTTGTCGATCTTGACGCCGTCCTCGATGACGGTGTCGTCGATGGCGCCGCGGTCGATCGTCGTGTTAGCGCCGATCTCGACGTCGTCGCCGATGACGACGCCGCCTATCTGCGGGATCTTCTGCCAGGTGCCGCCATCGAGCGCGAAACCGAAACCGTCGGCGCCGATGACGACGCCCGGGTGCACGATGCAGCGCGCGCCGATGCGCACGCCATCGAGCAGCGTGACGCGCGGGCCGATGCTCGTCCGCTCGCCGACCACCACACGGGTGCCGAGCACGGTACCGGCGCCGACCACGGCCCCTTCGCCGATCGTGCAATCGGCGCCGACGACGGCCTGCGCTCCAATCTCGGCCGACGG
>DATFFV010000398.1:0-2234 GCA_035249885.1 Gammaproteobacteria bacterium
TGGTCCATGTCGTGGATGGGTCAACCAATGGGGAGGCTGCGCAGTATAGCCGAAGCGCCTCGATCGCGACGCCTACGGTGACGAACGAACCGTAGACGACGACGCGATCCGAAGGCTGCGCCGCCGCGCGCGCCGCGCCGACGGCAGAGGCGACGTCCGCCGTCACGACCACGCGCTGCGCCGCGAGACTCGCGAGCAGAGATCCGAGCTCCTCCCCCGTCGCGCCGCGGTCGGTACTCGCCTGCGCCACGAACCAACCCGCGGCCGTCGCGACGAGCGGCTGCACGACTCCCGCGAGATCCTTGTCGCGCATCGCGGCGAATACGACCCAGGTGCGCGCCGCGGGCGCCAGAAGGCCGAGCGACGCCGCAAGCCTATCGGCGGCCGCCGGGTTGTGGCCAACATCCAACACCCACTCGACTTGGGCGACGGAATGCCGCTCGAGGCGCCCGCGCAGATAGGCGCGGGCGATGCCGGCCGCGAGCGCCGCATCGGGCACGGGCAGAATCCCGCTCAAGGCTTCGACGACGGCGGCGCACGCCGCGGCATTCGCGTACTGCTCCTCGCCGCCGAACGGCGGCAACGGCAATGGCGGCGCGGCATCGGGGTCGCGCGTCCGCAGCCAGCCTCGCCCCACGCGCCGAAAATCGAAGTCGCGCCCCAGGAGCCATGGCACGGCGCGCTCGGCCGCGGCGTGGGCGAGCACGCTCTTCGGAACGGAGCGATCGCCGATGACGACGGGCTTGCCGCCGCGCACGATGCCGGCTTTCTCGCGGCCGATGGCCTCGCGCGTCTCCCCGAGCCACTCCTTGTGATCGAGGTCGATGCTGACGATGAGCGCGCAGTCGGCGTCGACGGTATTCGTGGCGTCGAGGCGCCCGCCCATGCCGACCTCGAGGATGGCGACGTCGATGCCGCGGCGCTTGAAGACCTCGAGCGCCGCGACGAACGACGCCTCGAAGTACGACAACGTGATCGGACCGAGCGTCGCGTCGATGTCCTCGAACACACTGATGAGCTCGGCATCCGCGGCATCGGCGCCGTCGACGCGTATGCGCTCGTTGAAGCGCCACAGGTGCGGCGACGTGAACGTGCCGACGCGGAAGCCCGCGTGCCAATAGATGCTCTCGAGCATCGCGACGCACGAGCCCTTGCCGTTGGTGCCGGCCACGGTCACGACTTTGCAAGGCGGCGGACGCAAGCCGCGCTCGTCGAGGACGGTCGATAGCCGGTCGAGGGAGAGGTCGATGCGCTTCGGATGCAGGGTCTCGAACCACGCGAGCCAATGGTCGAGCGTGAGACCACGCCGCGGCGAAGGGATCACGGGGCTAGCCCTCGGTGCTCAGGACAGCGCGGGCCGGGCGCAGAGCTTGGCGAGCAGTGCCGCGATCTGATCGCGGGCTTGGCGGCGATCGAGGATCATGTCGATCGCCCCTTTCTCGAGCAGGAACTCCGCGCGCTGGAAGCCTTCGGGCAGCGTCTCGCCGGTCGTTTGCTCGATGACGCGCGGTCCCGCGAAACAGATGAGCGCCCCGGGCTCCGCGATGTTGATGTCGCCGAGCAGCGCGAGACTCGCGGAGACCCCGCCCGTCGTCGGATCCGTCATGACCGAGATGTAGGGCAGCTTGGCCGCGGCGAGCTGGGCGAGCGCCGAGCTCGTCTTCGCCATCTGCAGCAGCGAATAGAGGGCCTCCTGCATGCGCGCGCCGCCGCTCGCCGAGAAGCAGACGAGCGGCCGCCGATGCTGGATGCAATACGAGACGCCGCGCACGAAGCGCTCGCCGACGACGGAGCCCATCGAGCCCGAGATGAAACGGAACTCGAACGCGGCCGCCACGAGCGGCATGCCCTTGAGCGAGCCGGCCATGACGACGATGGCGTCGCGCTCGTCGGTCTCGCGCTGCGCCTGATTGAGCCGCTCGCGGTAGCGCTTCGTGTCCTTGAAACGCAGCGGATCGAGCGGCTCGAGGGCGGCCGCGAGCTCGTAGCCCGAGTCGGCGTCGAGGAACATCTCGAGCCGTTCGCGCGCGCCGATGCGCAGGTGATGGCCGCACTTCGGACAGACGTGCAGATTGCGATGCAGCTCGGCGCGATAGAGCTGTGCTGCGCAGCCCGCGCACTTGACCCAGAGCCCCTCGGGCACCGAGTGCTTGCGCTTCTCGGTGCGAATCCGCGAGGGCATCAATTTATCGAACCAGCTCATGGCGGCGCTTGGCGGGGAACCCCCGGCATGA
>DATFFV010000399.1:0-7750 GCA_035249885.1 Gammaproteobacteria bacterium
GGGGCACGGTGGCGTCGGTATCGTCGAGGCCGTGGGGCCCGAGGTGCGGCGCGTGCAGGTCGGCGACCGCGTCTGTGTCTCGGGCACGCCGCAGTGCGGCGCGTGCTATCGCTGTCTGCGCGGCCGCTCCGACATGTGCCAATTCCTGAGCGCTATCGGCGCCGATGATCTCGTCGCCGTGGCCGATCTCGCCGACGGCACGCCCGTCTATCAGAACTCGCACATCGGCGGGCTCGCCGAGTACATGGTGCCGTTCGAGGAGTGGGTCGTGCCGATCTTCACGACGAAGCCCGCGGCCGAGGTCGGCATGGTCTGCGGCTGCACGAGCGTCGCGGGTCTCGGTGCGACGACCGCGCACGCGCTCACGGCCATCGAGCCCGCGTCGAGCGTGGCCGTCGTCGGTTGCGGGCCGCTGGGCCTCTCCGCCGTCCAGGGGGCGCGCATCGCGGGCGCCTCGACGATCATCGCGATCGATCCGATCCGCGCGCGTCGCGAGGTGGCGCTCAAGGTCGGCGCGACGCACGCGCTCGACCCGAACGCCGAGGGCGGCGGTCTCGTGCGCAAGGTTCGCTCGCTCACGGCGTGGCCCACGGATCGCCTCTGGGCCGGTGGCCGAAATTTGGGCGGCCGCCGGCCGGGCTCGGGCGCCGATTTCGTGATCGAGGCCGCGGGTCTCGATCAGGTGACGCCGCGGCTCGAGCGCGGCCCGGATCCGACGGGCGTGCTGGCGATGCAGCAGGCGTATCAAATGTGCGCGCTCGGTGGCCACTTGATCACGACGGGCGCCATCCGCGGCGACATCGCGCTGCCGGGCAACCTGTTCTCGTTCGGCGGCGTGACCCATCACAGCGGCCAGGCGGGCGGTTGCAGCCCAATGCGCGACATCCCGCGGTTCGTGGAGCTGCTCGAGAAGGGGCAGTTCGACGCGAAGACGCTCGCGACGGGCGTCGTCCCGCTGGAGCGGTTGCTCGAAGGCTACGAAGAGGTCGCGTACCGTACGACGATCACGGGCCTCATGACGGCGTAGCGCGTGCCGTGGCGGCCAGCGCTCCCACGAATCGATCGCGCCACGCACCGATGTCGTTGTCGCGCAGCACGCGCAGCATGGCCGTGTGGCGCGCGCGCCGCTCTTCGATCGGCATGCGGAGGCCTTGATGAATGCCGTCGGCGACGGCGTCGACGTCGTGCGGATTGACGAGCACCGCGTCGCCGAGCTCTTCGGCGGCTCCCGCCATCGTCGACAGCACGAGTACGCCGGGATCCGCCGGGTCCTGCGCGGCCACGTACTCTTTGGCCACGAGATTCATTCCGTCGCGGAACGGAGTCACGAGCCCGATGCGCGCGAGGCGGAACGTCGCCATGAGCGTGCCGCGATCTACGACGCGGTTGAGATAGCGCAGCGGCACCCAATCGATCTCGCCGTATTTGCCATTGATATTGCCGGCGGCGCGCTCGAGCTCGTGACGAATCTCGGTGTACGCCCGCACACCCGAGCGCGTCCGTGGCGCGATCTGCATGAACACGACGTTGCCGCGGTGCTCCTCGTATCGCTCGAGGAGCTGGTCGTATGCCTGAAAACGTTTGGGCAGCCCTTTGCTGTAATCGAGCCGATCGACACTGATCAAGAGCCGTCGCGCGTGCAAGCTCGCGCGAATGTTTTCGAGCTTGCGTGAATCCGAATTCGCGGCCGCGAGCTCCGCGCACTCGGCCACGTCGATGCCGATGGGGAATACGGCCGCGCGCACGATGCGGTCGCGGTAGCGAATCGAGCCGTCGGCGAGAACGTGGCCGCCGATCTCCGGTTGGGACACGGCCTCGATGAACGCGTGCAGATCGCGCTTGGTCTGGAATCCCACGACGTCGTAGGCACACCAATGCGTGAGCAGCTGACCGTACACCGGCAACGCGCGCAGTACCTCGAACGATGGCAGCGGCGTATGGAGGAAGAAACCGAGCGGCTGGGTATGCCCGGCTCGCCGCAAGCAAGCTCCGAGAGGAATCAGGTGGAAATCGTGCACCCAAATGGCGTCGTCGGGCTCGAGCAACGGTGCGAGCTTTTGCGCGAACAGCTCGTTGACGGCGGCGTAGGCTTCGAACTGCGATCGATGATATTCGAAGAACCCGGCCCGGTAGTGGAGCAACGGCCAAAGGGTGTTGTTGCAGAAGCCGTTGTAGTACTCGTCGAACCGCGCTCTGCCCAGAGCGAAGGTGGCATAAGTCACGCCGCGGCGGACCTGCACGTCCGGGTCTTGGGGTTCGCCGTCGGCGAGCTCGCCATTCCACCCGAACCAGAGTCCGCCGCCCTTCCGGAGCGCTGCGTGCAGTCCGACAGCGAGCCCACCCGCGGCGCCGCTCTGGCCCGGATCGGCCACGCGATTCGAAACTGCGACGATGCGGGTCACAAGGCGTCCTCCCAGGACATGCTGAGGCGCATCGCCGAATTGACGATCCCGACCATGCTATAGGTCTGCGGAAAATTGCCCCAGAGCTCGTGCGTGACGGGATCGATGTCCTCCGACAGCAGACCCAGCGAGCTACGACACGCGAGCATGCTCTCGAATAGCTCGCGCGCCTCCTCGCGGCGGCCCGTCACGGCGAGCGCGTCGATGTACCAAAAGGTGCAGATGTTGAAGGCATTCTCGGGTGCGCCGAAGTCGTCGGGGGCGTGATAGCGCTTGAGATGAAGGCCGCGACGCAGCTCGCGCTCGACGGTCCGCAGCGTGCTCGCGAAGCGCGGGTCGTCGGGGCGCACGAAATCGAGATGCGGGAGCAGCAGCAGGCTCGCGTCGACGTGGTCGTTTCCGAAGCTCTCGGTGAAGCTGCCGAGCTTGGCGCTCCAGATCTGCCGATCGATCACGCCATGCATGCGGTCGGCAACGGTGCGCCAGTGACCGGCGCGGTCCGCCAGGCCCAAGTGCCGCGCGATGCGAGCGAGCCGATCGCAGGCCGCCCAGCACATAGCGGCCGAGAACGTGTGCACGCGCTGCCGGCCTCGGTATTCCCAAATGCCGGCGTCGGGCGTGTCGTAGAGCTGCGCGGCGCGTTCGCCGAGATGCTCGAGGCGCTCGAAGGTTGCACGATCGCCGTGTGTAACGAGCCGTCGATCGAAGAAGTACTGCGTCGACGCGAGCACGATCGAGCCGTAGATGTCGTTCTGACGCTGTTCATAGGCCTGATTGCCCACGCGCACGGGCCCCATGCCCCGGTAGCCGGCCAAGGTCGTCACGGTTTTCTCGGGCAAGCGGGCCTCGCCCGCGATGCCGTACACAGGCTGCAGCTCTTGGCTCGTGGATTCGGTAGCGACGTTGATCATGTAGCGCAGGTACTGCTCCATCGTGGCGGTCGCCCCGAGCCGGTTGAGCGCGTGCACGACGAAATAGGCGTCACGAAGCCAGCAGTAGCGATAGTCCCAGTTGCGGCCGCTCAACGGCGCCTCCGGTATGGAGCTCGTGATGCCCGCGACGACGGCGCCCGTGTCCTCGAACGTGCAGAGCTTCAAAGTGATTGCGGCGCGAATCACGGCATCCTGCCACTCGAACGGTATCGACAGACCGCGGACCCAAGTCTGCCAATAGCTCTCGGTCTCGGCGAGGAACTCCCGCGCCGTGGTCGCCGGCGCATCGAGCAGCGTCTCGTCGGGCCCGAGCATGAGCGCCACGGCATGATCGAGAACGAACGCGCGTTCCTCGAGCATGGCCGTGATCGAAACGTCGGTCGTCAGGCGCAGCGTCATGCCCGGCAACAGGTAGCGGATGTGGTTGCTGCCGTGCGTGAGCGTCGGTCGCACGGCCCCATAGGCTCCGAGCGGGCGCAGGCGCATTCGCACGTGGGGACGCCCGGCGAGCGGTGTGACGATACGGACCAGCATCGTCGGGCGGAAGAAACGCCGGTGCCGTTGGAAGCGCGGCGCGAAGTCGACTATCTTGACGACACCGCCGTCCGCGTCGTGCAGCAGCGTCTCGACGACGGCCGTGTTCGGGAGGTAGCGCTGCTCGCTGCGCGTGAGGCCCACGAGCTCGACGTCGTAGTAGCCGGCCTCGGGCTCGCCGTCGCCGTTCAACAACGAGCAGAACGTCGGGTCGCCGTCGAAACGCGGCACGCACGCCCAGACGACACGCCCGCGCCGGTCCAGCAGCGCGCCGATCTGGCAGTTGCCGACCAGGGCGAGGTCGAGATTGCTCACGCCCGTGCCTTCGCGCGTGACGGCGACTCGAGCCAGTCGAGCACGTGCGCCTCGTCGGGCACGCGCCAGCGCGCGTGCGTCGGCCGCGCCACGCCCACGGCGATCGAGTGCCCGTCGAGCCGATTGACGACCTCGAACCCGTCCTCGTCGGTGAGATCGTCGCCGACGAACACGGGCCGTCTGCCGATGAACGGTCGCTCGGCCATGAACTGCGCGATCGCGTTGCCTTTACCGATCGCTGTGGCCTTGATCTCGAGCACTCGCTTGCCTTCCTGGATGTGAAACGCGGGCCCCACTTCGGCCACGGCGGCGGCCGCGGCTGCGCGCGCCGCGGCGTCGAGCTCCGGCACGTTACGGTAGTGCAGAGCGAGCGCGGCCTGCTTATCCTCGAGCAACGCGCCGGGATGCGCGGCGACCCAGCGCTCGAGCAGCGTCCGCGCCGGGGCGAGCGCCACCGCGTTCCCCTCGATACGCACGAGCCCGGCTGCCGTGCGTCGCTCCGCGCCGTGGACACCGGCGGTCGGCAAGCGCAGCGGGGCGAACAAGCGATCGAGATCCGCAATGCTGCGCCCGGACACGAGCGCCAGTGCCCCATCGAGCTCCTCATGTGCGCTCGCGAGAGCTGCGATGGCGCGGCCGGGCACACGAACGGCCGCGGGTGTCGCGGCGATCGCGAGAATTGTGCCGTCGACATCCAGGAACAGAGCCCAGTCGTCGCGCCATTCGGGTAGCGCCGCTTCGCTCATTCCGTAACCATACGTACGCCGGCTGCGGATGCCAAGCGTTGCCGCGCGCGTGGCGACGCGGGGGCGCCATTGGTGTGCGCGGTCGGCGGTTCGCGCCTGCGGTCGCGTGGGTCGGAGTATGATCGCCACGTGTCGGGCATGCAGATATTCGCGAGCGCGCTCTTGGGCCTCGCGCTCGTCCTGTTCGCGTCCGGCCGTTTCCGGCACGACGTCGTCGCACTGTTGGTGCTGATGACCGGCGTGCTCGGCGGTCTCGTGCCTCCGGCCGAGGCGTTCCTGGGCTTCGGCCATCCTGCCGTGATTACCGTGGCTGCCGTGCTCGTATTCAGCCGCGCGCTCGAGACGACGGGCGTGATCGGCGCGCTAGCGCGCCTCGTTACGAGCGACCGACCGTGGATCGCACTGCAGGTCGCTCTGTTTTGCACGATCGGCGCCGTGCTGTCGGGCTTCGTCAACAACGTCGGCGCACTCGCGATGCTCATGCCGCTCGCGATCGCTACTGCCCGCCGTCACGGTTTCAGTCCGAGCGCCATCCTCATGCCGTTGTCTTTCGCGACGATGTTGGGAGGCATGACGACACTCATCGGCACGCCGCCCAACATCATCGTTTCCGCCTACCGTGGCGACGTTTTCGGCGAGCGGTTCGCTCTGTTCGATTTCTTTCCCGTCGGCGCGGCCGTCGCCGTGGTCGGACTCGTGTTCCTCGTGACGCTCGCCGGGCGACTGATTCCGCGCGGGCGCGCACCCGTGGAAGCATTCGAAGGCGTGGACGAGTACGTCGCGGAGTTACGCGTCCCCGCGGCATCCGAGCTTGTCGACCAGTCGGGACCGGATGTCGCCAAGAAGCTCGAGGAGCGCGACATCGCGCTGCTCGGGATCGTCCGAGGAGACCGCTGGACCTCGGCGCTGACATCTTGGACGCGCATTGCGGCCGGCGACACGTTGCTCGTGGAAGGAGCGCCGGCGGCGCTCGCCAACCTGCAAGGCTGGGCCGGCATCGCGATCGGCGAGCCCCCGAATCCGGACACGCGGCTCAAACCCTCGGACACGACCCTCGCGGAGGTCGTGCTGCGGCCCGGATCGTTGCCGGTGGGATCGACGCCGGAGGAGCTGCGCTTGCGATCGCGATATCGCATCAACGTGCTCGGCGTGTCGCGACAGGGGGCGCGGCACTTCGCCGCGCTCAAGTCTTTTCGTTTCGAGTCCGGCGACGTGCTGCTGCTTCAGGGGGGCGCCGCGGATGTCGCCGATGCGATCGGTGCCTTCGACGCGTTACCGCTCGGCGACCGCCAACTCGTGATCCACGTTCGTCGCGCCGGCGCGATCGCGGCGGCGGCTTTCGCTGTCGCCCTCGCCGCGATCGCGCTCGGATTTGCGGCGCCCGCCGTGGCGCTGACTGCGGGCGCCGTCGTGCTGTTGCTCACACGCGTCGTGCGCGAGCGCAACGTCTATCGCGCGCTCGACGGCCCCGTGCTCGTCGTTCTCGGCGCGCTGATCCCCATCGGGCAGTCGCTCGAGGCGTCCGGCGTCACGCCGCTGATCGGCAGCGTGTTGCTCGAGCTCACGGCAGGGCAATCGGCCTACATATCCCTCGCACTCGTGCTGATCATCACTATGAGCCTCTCGGACGTCATCAACAATGCGGCGACCGCTGTGGTCATGGCACCGATCGCGGCGACGGTTGCCGCAGGCCTCGGCCTCAGCGCGGACCCGTTCTTGATGGCCGTCGCCATCGGCGCGTCCTGCGCCTTCCTCACGCCGATCGGTCATCAGAACAATCTGCTCGTTATGGGTCCCGGGGGTTACCGCTTCGGCGATTACTGGCGCGTCGGCTTGCCGCTCGAGGCGCTCATCGTCGTCATGGCGACCGTGCTGCTGCCGATCTTTTGGCCGTTCGGCGCCTGATTGGGCCGTCCCCCGGGTTAGGCGGGGCCGCCTCAATGCGGCGGCGCTGCTTCGGGCTTCGCCTCGGGCGCCACGAGCCGCCCCGTCGGGGCGACCTGCGGCGGCGCGCCCACGAACCTTGCCTTGGCCGACGACGGGATCGCGGCGGCGCGTCCGATGCGCCACGCGGCGTAAAGCGCGAACGAGGCGTGCAGAACGATGGCGCTGGCGAAGAACGCGCCGGACCCGAAGAGCTCCATCGCGGCCGCGACGAGCACGGGGCCGAACGCGGCCCCGGCGCCGTTGACGAGCAGCACCGTCGCGCTGGCGGCCACCATCTCCTCCGGCTGCAAGTGATCGTTGATGTGCGCGAGACACACCGCGTAGATCGTCAGCGACAAGCCGCCGTAGACGCCCACCGCCGCGAGGAACGCCGGTGAGGCGTCACCTTGCAGCCGCAAGGCGCCTCCCGCGGCGATGGCGGCGGCTATCGAGACGGCGATGAGCACGTTGCGCCGGTCGACTCGATCGGAGAGGCGGCCGAGCGGCAACTGCAACGCGATAGCCGGCAGGATACTGCACGCCATGAAGGTCGCTACCGCGGCCGTGTCGAGGGAGCTCCTCGCGGCGTAAACCGGACCGAGCGACAAAAGCGTGGCGGTCGTGGCGCCCGTGAAGAATGCGCCGACGGTGCCGAGCGGCGAAATGTCGAGCAGCGCGCGAACGCTCACGCGGTGCGGCAGCGCGAACTCCGGAGCACGCTGAGCCGTCAGCGCCATCGGCACGACGGCCAGCGAGATCAAGATGCCGACCGTCATGAACAGGACGTGTCCTCGCGGATCGGCAGTGTTGAGCAGCAGCTGACCCGCGCCGAGACCCACGTAGATCACGACCATGTAGCTTGCAAGCAGCGCGCCGCGCGAATGGCGGTCGGCGC
>DATFFV010000400.1:0-2570 GCA_035249885.1 Gammaproteobacteria bacterium
CGTCCTTGGCGCCCATCATTGCCATTGCCGATAGGAAGGGGATTCGCGCGGCGCCATGGCGGTCGAAGCGACGCGAAAGCATCACGGCCTTGCCGGCGACCCGTATCAGTTCGTGGAGGGGCGTGGCGATACGAGCACGACCGGCGAGCCGCAGGGCGATCTCTTCCCAGGTCTCGACGCTGTGGTCATCGGTTTCCTTCGGGAATTTGGCGATCGAGAGACGTCCGCGCTGGTCGATGACTGACGCCTTGGGGCGCGTGCCGCCGAGGGAAGACCCTGGCGCAAAAATGATCTGCAACTCCTCGTCCGTTTCCTCGTCCCGAAGGATACGTTCAGTGATCTCAAGAAGGCGGCCGAGCTCGATCAGGGCGGGAACGCCCACATGGGTGGGTGCTTGGAATACCTCTTCGCTCACCCAACGAAATCGTAGCGCGCCAAGACGGGCCTCGTCCGCGACGCCAAGTAGGTAGTCGGTCTCCGTCAGCGTGCGCACGGTGCGGCTCTCGCGTTCGGCGAGGCGACGTTCGGCGCGTTGCATCAGACGTCGGCCCCAGGTATCGGGTGCGGAGTCGCCGATGGAACCGAAGATCGTCTTTCCGGCCGGTGGAGCGAAAGCCCCTCGAGTCAGGGTAAGCGCGGGTTCAAGCGAAAAGCGCTCGGGGTCATTCAACCACGCGGCGACATATTCGAAGATGACGGTTTCCGAGCCTCGGACCCGGTTGCTTCTCGCTAGTCCAACCTGTCGCGTGCGGCCGTTCAGATCGATATGGACCTCGAAGTCAGCCATCGTTGGACGGACGCCTTGTTCGCTTGACGTGGACGTGCTTGGGCAGCGCGGCACTGGCGAGAGCCTGTCCGACGCTGTCGTTGCTGAGGTCGGCGACTTGGCTGAGGCCTTCGAGCAGGCCGAGCGCCTGAAGGACCGCGGCATAGATGCCGATGCCGACACTCGTGTCGCCACCTTCTATCTTTTGGAGGGTCGAGCGGGAGGTAAAGGCGCGCTCCGCGACGACCGCCATGGGCAGCCGACGGCGACGGCGGGCATCGTGGATGTCCGCCCCGAGCTTGCGCAGGGCCCGGCGCACGGCCGCGGGAGGGTGGTGTGGGGTTGGCATTTGACGTCTTCGCACTACCGATTGGCAGAATATGTAGCACGAAGCTTACAATGTTTCCAGCGACTGCGGCGATCCTCGCGACGCGGCCGATCGGGCCGCGCCGACGAGGTTTCCGCGCGATGGCGTCGACGCGGCTCAACGAGGTCGGGCCTGCGACACCACCGCGCGGTGTATCGTGGGTCGTGCGCGCGAATCGAGGCGAGCCACGGTCGAGGAGCATGATCCGAGGGTCTAGGCGGCGCGGATGTGGCAGGGTCGCGAGAGCGGCCGCGGTGCTTGCGGCAGCCGGGTCGTGGTGGTGGCCGACGCCGGCGTGGGGCGAGGAGCCCTGGCGTTTCGCGACCGCTGCGCGCGTCGTCGCGTTCGCCGACGTGCATGGTGCCTACGACGAGCTCGTCGGGTTGTTGCGCGCGACGGGAGTCATCGACGCGGAGCTGCGCTGGAACGGCGGCGACCAGCACGTCGTGAGCCTCGGCGACGTGCTCGATCGCGGGCCGGGATCGCGCGCCGTGCTCGATCTCCTGATGCGGTTACAGCGCGAGGCCGAAGGCGCCGGCGGCCGGTTGCACGTCGTGCTCGGCAATCACGAGGTCATGAATCTCCAGGGCGACTGGCGCTACGTGACGCCGGCCGACTACGCGGCCTTCGCCGCGGACGAGAGCGACGCGCAGCGCGCGGCCGCCTACGCGGCGTTCGCGGCGGCGGCCGCGGGCGGTGACACGGCGTCTGCACGTTCCCGCTTCGATGCCGAATACCCGCGCGGCTTTTTTGCGCGCCGCGCAGCGTTCGCACCGACCGGCGCCTACGGCGCGTGGCTCATGTCGCTCCCCGCGATCGTCGTGATCAACGACACCGCTTACGTGCACGGCGGGTTGCCGCGGCTCGTCGCCGAGGACGCGGACGGGCTCAACGAGCGCGTGCATGCGAACCTCGCGCGCTACTTCATGTTGCGCGACAGCCTCGCGGCGCGCGGAGTGCTGTCCGCCATCGACCCGCGACGCGACTTCGAGTCCGCCCGGGCCCTGCCGCCGACGGCCGACGCCGCGCTGCGCGCGGAACGCGACGAGCTCCTCGCGCTCGCGGATGCCGCCGAGCTCGGACTCGATGGCCCGCTCTGGTATCGCGGCTCCGTTTATTGCAAGCCGTTGCTCGAGGAGCCGACGCTCGATGCGGGCCTCGCCGCCCTCGGCGTCGCGCGCGTGGTCGTCGGCCACACGCCGACGCCCGATCGGCGCGCGCGTGCGCTGCACGGCGGCAAGCTCGTGACGCTCGATACTGGAATGCTGGCCGAGCGCTACGGGGGGCGTCCCGCGGCGCTGCTCGTCGACGGGCCGAAGCTCGAAATCCAGTACGCCGCGCCGCCGGAGCGTTCCGCGCTCGCGAGCGGCCGTGCAGTGGCTTACGCCCGCACGGCGGCGGAACTGCGTACGGCGCTCGAGCAGGGCGAGGTCGACG
>DATFFV010000401.1:0-4815 GCA_035249885.1 Gammaproteobacteria bacterium
CGCACCCGTGGCCGCGCGACCGCCGCGCGCCGACATCGCACTCGTCATCGACGCGAGCTCGGAGAGTCACGCGGCCGTAGCCGCGGCCATCGCCGCCGAGCTGCCGCCGCGCGCGTACAACGTCGTCGAGGTCGTGAGCACGGCCAAGGATGAGCTTGCCGCACTACGCGACCGCGCGCTCACGATCGTCGCCGTCGGTGCCGAGGCCGTGGCCGCCGCGCGCGCGGAACTGCCGGGTCAGGACATCGTGTTTTGCCAAGTGCTTGGCTACGAGGCGCTATTGGTCGCAGGCGAGCGAGTGTGGGGCGTGCTTCCGCTGCCGCCGCTTGCGCTGCAACTGCGCGGCTGGCGCACGATCGATCCGTCGTTGCGCACGATC
This sequence comes from Gammaproteobacteria bacterium, assembly GCA_035249885.1. Lineage (GTDB taxonomy): Bacteria > Pseudomonadota > Gammaproteobacteria > Steroidobacterales > Rariloculaceae > FEN-1219. The sequence continues at coordinate 380 of DATFFV010000401.1, forward strand.
GCGCTCGTCGTCAGCGATCCGCAGGACGCTCTCGCTGCCGAAGCGCAGCAAGCTGCGAGTGCAGCCGCCGCCGACCTGCACGTGGAGATCTCGTCGTCGGACCGCGAGACGCTCTACTTATTCCGGCGCATGGCCGCGGATGTCGACGGCCTATGGTTGTTGCCGGACCAAGAAGCGTTGAGCCCGAGCATGTTGCGCGAGCTCTTGAGCTACGCGTCGACACGCGGCATCGGCGTGCTCACGTTCAGCGAAGCGCTGCTGGCGCGCGGCGCGCTGCTGAGCGCCACGAGCGTGCCGAACGACGTCGCCGCCACGGTGCACCGCATCGTCGAGCGCGTCGTCGCGGGCCGCACCGACGATCTGCCCGCCATGACACCCCTGTCGGCCGCCGAATTCGCGGTCAACGGCAGCCTTGCGGTTACGCTCGGCCTGCCCCGGCCCGCCGTGTTACGTTGGGTGACACGTGACCCCGACTGAGCAAGAACCGCCAGCCCCGCGCTCGCGCAGCCTCGTGCACGAGGTGCTCGGTGCGCAGCTGGCCGTCACTGCGCTCGCAGGCCTCATAGCCGTCACCGGTCTCGCCTGGACGTCGGGCTCGGTCGTACGCGACAACCTCGAGCTGTGGGCCGGGCAGTGGGCGGCTGAGCTCAACGAGCTCGGCGCGCCGTTCTATCTCGCCGACGCCGGTGAGGCCATGCTCGACGTCGAGCGGTTCATCGCCAAGTACCCCGAGATCGAGCGGGTCACGTGGTACGACCCGGCCGGCGAAGTGCTGCTCTCCCTTGGCGAGAACGGCACGGCGGGCGCGGCCGCGGAGCCGCTCGGCGCCGTGACGGCCACAGATCTTGCGGCACGCGCCGGGGCGAGCACGCCGTATCTCCTCACCGAGAACATCCACGGCGCCCAGAGCTATCGTCTTTCGGGTCCCGTTTGGAGCGAGACGTTGCCCGACGAAGCGCTGTTCGACCCCGACCCGGCCGCGGCCGAGACGGTATTGCAGCTGCTCGGCTTCGTCAGTGTCGATCTCGATTTCTCGGGCTACGAGAGCGCGCTCTGGCCGCGGCTCGGGCTCGCGAGCGGCGTACTCTTGTTCTTGCTCGGCGTCTGGTGGGTCTGCGGACGGTGGTTCATGAAGAACGCGCTGGCGCCCCTGTCGGCGTTGCAGACCTCACTCGCGCAGCTCGCGGCCGGCGATACGAACGTGCAGTTCCCGCGCTCGCCGCACACCGAGCTCAAGGCGATCGTCAGCGCGCTCGAAGCCACGACTCGCGCGCTGCAAAAGCGCGAACAGCGCTTGCTGCATCTCGCGAACCACGACCAGCTCACGGGTCTGCCGAACCGCCATCGGCTCGTCAACGAGCTCGACGCCGAGCTCGCGCGTTGCGCGGCCGAGGACGCGCGCGGCGCACTGTTCTTCGTCGACCTCGATCAATTCAAATACGTCAACGACACGTGCGGCCATGCGTCCGGCGACCACCTGCTCCAGCTTGCGGCCCAGCAGCTGCGCTACGCGATCAGACCGACCGATTTCCTGGCGCGCTTCGGTGGCGACGAGTTCATCGTGCTCGCGCGCGACGTGTCGCGTAGCGAAGCGCGCGCGCTCGCGGTCCGCGTGCTCGATCTCATGCGCGGGCTCAAGCACGTCGAGAACGAGCGCGTGTTCCACTTGCAAAGCAGCATCGGCGTCGCACTGTTTCACGGCGACCGCCTGACCTCGCACGAGGTTCTCGCACAGGCCGATATCGCTTGCCACAACGCCAAGGCGCGCGGCCGCAACCGCGTCGAGGTCTACAGCCCGGCGGGCAAACAGACCGAGCAGATCTCGAAGGACGTCATGCTCATGAACCGCCTGCGCGAGGCTCTGGCCGGCGACGGCTTCGTGCTCCACTATCAGCCGCTCATGCACGTACGCAGCCGCGAAATCTCGCACTACGAGACGCTGCTGCGCCTGCCGACCGACGACGGCGTCGTCGGCCCCGAGTCGTTCCTGCCGGCGGCCATCCGCTTCGGCCTCATGGCCGACATCGACCGGTGGGTGCTGCGCCGCGTCGTGCGCGCGCTCGCGGAAGCTGCGCCATCGTCGCCGGGCATGAAGCTCTCGACCAACCTCTCGGGTTTCGCGTTCGACGACGAGCACCTCGGCCAATACTTGAAAGGCCTGCTCGACGAGCACGGCGTGTCGGGCGATCGCCTCGTCATCGAGATCACCGAGCAGCTCGCGGTGCGCTTCGCGGCGAACACGGACAAGCAGATCGCAAGGCTGCGCGAGCTCGGTTGTGAGCTCGCGATCGACGACTTCGGCAGCGGCTACAGCTCGTTCAGCTACTTGAAGCGCCTGCCCGTCAACTACCTCAAGATCGACGGCGCGTTCATCCGGAATCTGCCGCGCGATAAGGTCGATCAGGCCATGGTGCGCATGGTCGGCGAAGTCGCGCGCGCGGCCGGCATGCAGACCGTCGCCGAGTACGTGCACAACGAGGCGACACTCGAGCTGCTCGCCAAATACGGCATCGACTACGCGCAAGGCTACTTCATCGGCAAGCCCTCAGCCGACCTCCCCCTCCACCCCAGCACGACGCAAAAAACGCAGCGCGCGATCCGCTAATAGGCGTTCGGACGCGAACAGGCACGAAATGCACGACACCGCCCAAATGCGGGTGGATGCGATCAGCGACTCGCGAAACGCTCGGCGCCAGGGATGGCGCCGAGCGAGCCTACAGGGGCAGGAATTCGCTCCTGCAATTCCTGCACGCCGCCATCCATGGCGGCGACGTACTTGCGGCGTTTTCGCGAGTCGCTGCTCGCAGCCACCCGCAGCGCGCCAAGCGGAAACAGTCTTACTTGCAGATGTCGACGACGCAAATGGAGTCGAGGGTCCGCCCGACCGGTGGTACCGGCAAGCCGCGCGCGATCATGAGCTCGCGCAGCAGCGCAGCCGTCTCGGGATGCGGAATCGCCGACTGCACGCCCACGCGCACGAGCCCGTCCGCATAGTCGATGGCTTGCCATGTCACGCCCGCGAGCACGTGAATCGTGTCGCGGCTGCCGATGTCGCGCAACGCGAGATCGGCGCCGCGGTCGACGAGCAGTTGCACGACGTCGTTGCGCCCCTTGTGCGCCGCACCCATGAGCGCCGTCTGGCCGTCGAGGTTCTGCGCGTTCACGGGCACACCGAGGTCGAGCAGCAGCCGCACCGTCTCGAGCGTTTGCTCCGGCGACCACTCGTAGGTGACACCTTCGACCCACCCGATGCCCGCGGCGACCATGAGCGCCGTCGTGCCGTCCTCGGTCGTGAGGTTGGGATCGGCGCCGTTCTCGAGGTACAGTTTCACGAGCGTGACGTCGCCGGACTGCGCGGCGCGCAGCAGCGGCGTCGCACCCTCCTCGTGCAGCCACTGGTGCGTGAAGATCGTGCGCGTCTCCGTGCTCGACTTCATGCGCGCGTTGACGTCGGCGCCGCGCGCGAGCAGCGCGTCGATGAGCTCGAGATGATCGCGATCTGCCTTGCGCGTGGGATAGTCGCCGCCCTCGATGTTGCGGTTGTCCGTCGCGAGATAGAGCGGCGACCAGCCGCCCTTGTTCGCGAGCTTCGGATCGGCGCCTTCTTGAAGCAAGAAAAGCGCGAGCCCGTAGTAGCGGTTGTGGATTGCGGCCAGCAACGGCGTCCAGCCGTATTCAGTCGTTTGATTGACGTCGGCGCCGCCCGCGAGCAGCAGCCGCGTCGACTCGAGAGCGCCCTGGCGCGCCGCGAACACGAGCGGCGTGAGTCCGCCCCATTGCTCGGGACCCCCGTTGCGCGGTGGCGCTTCGACATCCTCGTCGGAGGGTGGCGCATCGACATTCTCGCCGGAGGGTGGCGCCGGCGGACTCGCGGGCTCGGCGGCATCGTCATCGCCACCGAACAAATCCTCGTCGCTGACGGGGCGGCCTTGCGGCCCGCGGCCGAGATCGACCGGGATCGCGCGGCCCGCCTGACCCACCCCGCGCGCGAAATCCGCGAGGCGTGCGCGCGTCGTGTCGGCGAGATACGGCCGGCGACCACGCGGCGCGAGCTTCGAGCGCGCCGCCACGTCGGCGCCGTTCTCGATGAGCAGGGCGACGATCGCAGGATGCTCGTAGGCCACTGCCCACATGAGCGGCGTGGTGCCGCGCAGGTTCTCGACCGCGTTGACGTCGGCGCCGCGCGCGAGCAACAGCTCGACGGATTCGGGGCGACCCGTGCGCGCGGCCATCATGAGCGCCGTCTCGCCGTTCGGCAGGCGCTCGTTGACATCGACACCGGCGTCGAGCAAGAGCTCGATGACCTCGGCATCCCCGGCGATGCAGGCTAGCGACAACGGCGTTGCGCCCGCGCGATTTGCGACCGCAGGCGCCGCGTCGGCGCCGAGCAGCCAGCGCACGGCTTCCGCGTCACCGCGGTACGCGGCCCAGTGCAG
>DATFFV010000402.1:0-2627 GCA_035249885.1 Gammaproteobacteria bacterium
GCACGCGCTGGCGCAGCGGCTCGTAGATTTCCTTGTTGCCGAGGTAACCCTCGAGCATCGGCTCGTAGACGACGGCCAGGATCTCGAGCTCGCCGTCGTCGGCGACGCACGCGAGCGCGCGGCGCAGCGCCGGTTGGCCGGGATCGCTGCCGTCGGTCAGGACCAGAACCTTCTGAAACATGGATGAATTATAGGGCGCGCCGGCGTCCGCGCGGCGAACGTAATACTACGTACTGACAACCGCCGCGGCGTGAACCTAAGCTGCACCCATCTACCACGAGCGGGCAGTAAGACCGTGAAAACGATCCACACGATTCTGCGCCAGGACTTCGGGGTGCTCGACCCCAACCTGATTAGGACGCAAATACTCGCGGCCGCCGGCGTGCACGCGGTCGAGTTGGAGCCCGCCCACAACGGGCTCGCGATCGAGTATGACGCCGAAATCCTGACGCCTCCGAAGCTTTTCGATCTGCTATGCCTTTGCGGGGTGTACCCCGCTCCTCAAGGCCCGTCTTCGGATGCTCCCACGCGCGACGACGGCTGAGGGTCGTAGCCGACGCCCGTTCGAGACGCTGGATCAGCTCGTTGCGGCCTTCGCAGCCCACGGTGGGCGTGCGGCCGTCGTCGCGTTCCGCAGCGACGGGGTCCACGAGCTTTCCTATGCTGGCTTGGCCGACGCCGTGGGTCGCACCGCCCGCGGCCTGCGGGCCCGCGGCATTGTGCCCGGCGACCGTGTAGCGCTTTGGGGACCGAACAGCCCCGAGTGGATCACCGCCTACTTCGGCATCGTGTGCGCCGGCGCGGCGGCGGTGCCCGTCGATCACCAAAGTGCGGGGGAGACCGTCGCCGCGGCGCTCGCCCATGCCGCGCCGCGTTTGATCGTCACGACACGGAGCCACGAACGCGAGCTTCAGCGCCTGGCGCGAACGGCCGCCGCCTGCTTGCTGCTCGACGGCACGGACGGGGACAGCCTCGCAGCGCTACGCGACGCGGCCGCGTCGGCCGAGCTGCCGCACGTGAGTCCCGCCGATCTCGCTTCGCTACTGTTCACGTCGGGCACCACGGGCACGCCGAAAGCCGTACCGCTCACGCACGCCAATCTCGCGGCCAACACGAGCGAGCTGCTGGCGGCCGAGCTCATCGGCGCGCACGACCGCGTGTTGCTGCCGCTGCCCCTGCATCACGCCTACCCGTTCACGGTGGGCCTGCTCACGGCGCTTGCAACGGGCGCGACGCTGATACTTCCCGCTGGCATCTCGGGGCCCGAAATCGTCGAGGCGTGCACGAGCGGACGCGCCACGGCTTTGCTCGCCGTGCCGCGGTTGTGCACCGCGCTCTGGGACAGCGTGGTCGCGGGCGTCCGCGCCCGCGGCGCCCCCGCGCTGGGATTGTTCCGCGGCCTGCTCGCCGCGAGCATCGCAATCCGCCGGTACACCGGGCTGCGCCTCGGCAAGTGGCTCTTTCGGCCCGTGCACGCGCGACTCGGCGGCGCGCTCGAGCTCATCGGCTGCGGCGGAGCTCAGTTGCCCGCCGAGCTCGCGTGGAACCTCGAGGGGCTCGGCTGGCAGGTGCTCACGGGTTACGGCCTCACCGAAACCTCGCCCGTGCTGACGTTCAATCGCCGGCGCAGCTCGCGATTGGGCTCCGAGGGCCGCCCTCTGCCCGGCGTCGAGGTGCGGATCGCCGGCGCGACGAGCGACATACCCGGCGAGATCCTGGCCCGCGGGCCGAGCGTGTTCGCCGGCTACTGGAACAACGCGGCGGCCACGGCCGCGACGTTCACGGCCGACGGTTGGTTTCGAACGGGCGACCTCGGCCGATTCGACGCAAACGACTATCTCCACGTCGTCGGCCGCAGCAAAGAGCTCATCGTGCTCGCCGACGGCAAGAAATTCTTTCCGGAAGCCGTGGAAGCCCTCTACGCCGACAGCCCGCTGCTCCGCGAGGTCGGCATTTTCGAGCGCGGCGGCCTGCTCGCGGCCGTCGTCGTGCCCGACGAGGACGAGGTGCGCGCCCAGGGCGCGCTACGCGAAGCCGCCTCGCTGCGCGAGCAAATCGAGGACACGGCCGCGCGGCTGCCGCCCTACCAACGCTTCACGCAGTACCGCGTCGTGCGCACGGCGTTGCCGCGCACGCAGCTCGGCAAGCTGCGGCGGCACCTCCTGCCGGCTTTGTTCGACGACGCCGCAACGCACGAGCCGACTGCGCTCGCGGCAGAGCTCGGACCCGAGGATCGCGCGCTCGTGGATGCGCGGCCCGGGCGTGAGGTGTGGCTGTGGTTGCGCACCCGCTTCCCGGATCGGGCGTTGTCGCTCGACACGAGCCCGCAGCTCGACCTCGCGGTCGACTCGCTCGAGTGGGTGGCGCTCACCGTCGAGATCGAGCACCGTTTCAGCGTGGCGCTGCGCGCCGACCAGCTGAGCCGAATCCTCACGTTGCGCGATCTGCTGCGCGAGATCGAAGCCGCCGCGCGTAGCGGCGCCCGACCCGCGCCGACGACGCGGCCGTTCTCGCCGCCGGGACGCCTGCTGCGCGCATTGGGCGCTGCGGTGTTCGTCACGATCCGGCCGCTCTCGCGGGCGCCGCTTAGACTCTCGGTCGAGGGGCGCGAGCACCTCACCGAAGGC
>DATFFV010000403.1:0-3038 GCA_035249885.1 Gammaproteobacteria bacterium
CGAGCACGTCAACCCGACTTTGAACGCCATCGTCGCCAAGCTCGACGACTACGAGTGTCTGGCGCTCGCCGACGCGGCCGATCGTGTCGCCGCCCGCGGCGCGCCGTTGCCGCCGCTGCACGGCTTGCCCATGGCGTTCAAGGATCTGCAATCGGCCGTCGGCTTCCCGTACACACGCGGCTCGCCGATCTACAAGGACGCGATGCCGACCGAGGATTCGGTGTTCGTGGATCGCCTTCGGCGCGCGGGCGTTGTGGCGATCGGCAAGACCAACGTGCCCGAGTTCGGCATGGGCTCGCACACGTATAACAAGGTCTACGGCACCACGCTGAACCCCTACGACGTCACGAAGAGCGCCGGCGGCTCGAGCGGCGGCGCCGGCGCGGCGCTCGCGACGGGCATGCTGCCGATCGCCGACGGCAGCGACCTCGGCGGCTCGCTGCGCAATCCCGGCAACTTCAACAACATCGTGGGCTTTAGGCCCAGCGTCGGCCTCATTCCCACCTGGCCCACGTCGTTCCCGCTGCTCGGCTTCTCGGTGAACGGGCCGCTCGCGCGTTCGGTCGCCGACGTCGCGTTGCTCATGAGCGTCATGGCCGGCCCCGATCCGCGCGACCCGTCGCTGCTGCCCGTGGACCCCACCGCGTTCCGCGGGGAGCTCGAGCGAGAGTTTCGCGGCGTGCGCGTCGCGTGGTGCCCCGACTTGGGCGGCTTGCCGGTCGATACCCGGGTGCTTGCCGTGCTCTCTGCCCAGCGCAAGACGTTCGAGGACTTAGGTCTCATCGTCGAGGAAGCGCACCCCGACTTGGCCGAGGCCGATTCTATTTTTCTCACGATCCGCGCGTTTCGCTCCGCGGCGAACTATGGCCCGTTGCTCGCGCAGTACCGCGAGCTGCTCAAGCCCGAGGCGATCGCCGAAATCGAGCTCGGCCAGTCGCTGACGACGGCCGCCGTCGCGCAAGCCATGGTGCGCCACGCGCAGCTCATGGACCGCATGCGCCGCTTCGAGGAGCGTTACGCGTTCACGCTCTGCTGCGTGAATCAGCTGCCGCCGTTCGACGCCGCGATCGATTGGCCGCGCGAGATCGCGGGCGTGGCGATGGAGCACTACATCGCCTGGCAGAAGTCGTGCTACTGGATCACTGCGACGTTCCGGCCGGCGGTCTCGGTGCCCGCGGGCTTCACGCCGGACGGACTGCCGGTCGGGATCCAGATCGTCGGGCGGTATCGCGACGACTTCGGCGTGTTGCAGCTCGCGCACGCGTTCGAGCAGGCGACTTTGATCGGCCTGCGGCGGCCGGCGATCGTCGCGGCGTGACCGCGCGGGCTGGCGTGGTTGGCGGCTTTCGCCACGCCGTCTGCGACGATTTCAGAGTGCAGGCTACGCGCGTGCCCGGCCGAGCGGCGCGCACAGTGAGGCCCCCCGAAGTTAGCGCGCGAGCGGCCTGATACCGACTCGCGCGCGGATCTCGGCGAGGAACGGCCGACTCACGGCGCGCGCTTTCTCGGCACCGTGCCGCAGCACGTCTTCGATCTCGCGCGGATTCGCGACGAGCCGCTCGTACTCCACGCGCGCGGGCGCGATCTCGGCGTTGATGCGCTCGAACAAGAGTTGCTTCATGTCGCCCCAGCCGATGCCTTCGGCATACCGCTTGCGGATGGCGGCGGCCTCGTTGTCCGTCGCGAACGCACTGTAGATCTCGTAGAGCGCGCTGTCGCTCGGATCTTTCGGCTGTCCCGGCTCGAGCGAATTCGTCTTGATCTTCATGATCAGCTTGCGCAGCTCTTTCTCGCCGGCGAACAGAGGAATCACGTTGCCGTAGCTCTTGCTCATCTTGCGGCCGTCCAAGCCCGGCAGCGTCGCGATGTTGTCGCCGATGACGGCGTCGGGCAGCACGAACGTCTCGCCGAAGTGGTGGTTGAAGCGCTGTGCGATGTCGCGCGCCATCTCGACGTGCTGCTTCTGATCCTTGCCGACGGGCACCTTGGCCGCTTTGAACATCAAGATGTCGGCAGCCATGAGGATCGGGTACGAGTACAGCGTCATCATGATCGCCTGGTCGGGATCGCGCCCTGGCGTTGCCTCGTTCTCGGCGACGGCGGCTTTGTACGCGTGCGCGCGATTCATGAGGCCCTTGGCAGTCACGCTGTGCAAGATCCACGTGAGCTCGGGGATCTCCGGAATGTCGCTCTGCCGATAGAGCATGACCTTGCTCGGATCGAGCCCGACGGCGAGCCAGCTCGCCGCGATGTCGAGCGTCGAGCTCGCGACACCGTCGGCGTCACCGCCGATCGCGTGGTAATCGGCGAGAAAGAAATACGAGAGCACGTTCGGATTCTTGCTCGCGACGACGGCGGGCTTCATCGCACCGACGTAGTTGCCGATGTGCAGCGTGCCCGCCTTGCCCGTGGGCTTGATGCCCGTGAGAACGACTTCCATACTTAAGCCGCCGAAGCTACGCCGTGCACACGTTGCCGAGCGCGCCGGTGCCGCCGCAGAAGCTCACGTCCTGGAGCTGGATGCGCAGATTGTCGGGGTCGGCCGTGTATACCTGGGTCACGCCGTCGCGCTCGCGCGATTCGGCGCGCAGGCCCTGCGCTTCGAGCGCGGCCACGGTGCGTGCCGCGTCGAAGTCGCGTAGGCCGAAACAGACATGGTTGATGTGCGGCATCGCATTCTGGCCGCCCTGATAGATGCCGAGGAACGCGTCGCCCACGGCGAGATTGACGCCGCCCTGCTGCGTGCTCTTGACGGGCAGGCCGAACGTGCGCTGGTAGAAGGCCACCGAGCGGTCGAGATCGGAGACGATGAGGCTCGCGTGATTGAGCGTCGCGGCCGCGAGCGCCGGCGTTTGTGCACGAACGGCCGAGGGGGCCGCGGCCAGCGCGGCCAGCACGCCCACGAGCTCGCGGCGGCTCATGCGCCCCGCTTCGTAGCGGCCCAAAAGCGAGTCGACGGCCTCGTGCATGACGGGCTCCTTGCGGTCAGGGAACGGGCAGTCTCGGCGCGGTCCCGGCGGGGGTCAAGCGCTCGCCCA
>DATFFV010000404.1:0-5209 GCA_035249885.1 Gammaproteobacteria bacterium
CGCCGCGCCCGCGGACGCCGGCGGCCTCCAGGTGCAGGTGCTGCGCGACGAAACGGAGCTCGAGGCCGTGCGGCGCACGCGCGACAGCGTGCTCGCCAACATCTCGCACGAGTTCCGCACGCCGCTCGCGGCGCAGCTCGCTTCGATCGAGCTGCTTCAGGACGGGATCGGCACGATGCAACCGGATGCGCAGCGCCAGCTCGTGGGGTCGTTGCACCGCGGCACGCAGCGGCTCGCGTGGCTCATCGACAACCTGCTCGAGAGCGTGCGCATCGACGCGGGCCAGCTCGGCATCCGCCAGCAAGACGTGAGCTTCGACGACGTTGTCGTCGCGGCGCGCGAGCTCATCGAGCCGCTCGTCGAGCAACGTGGCCAACGAATCGCCGCGGATCTCGACGCGGGCACGCCCGTGATCCGCGGTGACCAGCAGCGGCTCACGCAAGTGCTCGTCAACCTGCTCGCGAACGCGAGCAAATTCGGCCCGCCCGACAGCACGATCCGCATCGGCTCACGCGCGAACGGCGCGGGGCTCGAGTTCTGGGTCGAGGACGAGGGCGCCGGGCCGAGCGATCCCGACGACGGCGCGTTGTTCGAGCAGTTCCATCGCTCGGGCGGCGAGAAGGATCCCGACGAGAGCGGGCTCGGCGTCGGCTTGTTCATCGTGCGCTCGATTGTCGAGCGCCATGGCGGCACCGTGCGGCTCGTGCGCACGCCGGAGAGCCGCACGCGCGCCGAGGTTCGCTTGCCGCAGGAGCCGCCGCAGTGAAGGTTCTGCTCGTCGACGACGACCCCGATCTTCTGGCGGTCACGGGCTTCGCGCTGCAGCAAGCCGGTTTCCTCGTCGTGACGGCGGCCGACGGGCCCGCGGCGCTCGAGGTCTTCCGCCGCGAGCAGCCCGATCTCGCCGTGCTCGACATCAACATGCCGCGCATGTCGGGCTTCGAGCTCGCGGAGAAGCTTCGCGAGCGCAGCCGCATCCCGCTCGTCATGCTCACGGCTCGCGGCGAAGAAGCGGACGTCGTGCGCGCGCTGGGCTTAGGCGCCGACGATTACCTCACGAAGCCGTTCAGCCCGAAGATCCTGCTCGCACGGTTGAAGGCATTGCTGCGCCGCGCGGGCAACGAGACCGCCGAGCCCGTCGTCGTCGGCACGCTGTCGCTCGACGTCAACGAGCTCGCGTTGCACGGCTTGCCGAGCGGGCCCGTGCGGCTCACGCCGCTCGAGTCACGCTTCTTGCAGCTATTGTTCGCGCACGCGGGCCGCACCGTGAACGCCGAACGGTTGCTCGTACACGTCTGGGGCAGCCGTGCCGGCGGCAATCGCCAGCTCTTGAAGCAGCTCGTGCACCGGCTGCGGCAGAAAGTCGAGCGTGACCCCGCGGATCCCAAGCTCATCCGCACGATGCCGAACGCCGGTTACCTCTTGGCCGTCGACCGCTCCGCCCCCGAAGCCGACTTCGACGACCGGTCGGGCTAGAACGGGGTCAGCGGCAACCAGTGCCGAGGGTTGCCGAGCACGTCTCCGGCCGAGATCGCCCAGCGGGTTCTCACGTTGGGTGGCCAACGGGTGCTTCTCTAACTCGTGCGGCACGGAGGAGGCTTCGCCCGTCATCAACACCGGCACGCTGTACGGCTGATTCGGGGCGGAAGAGGGCGACTCGACGAGTTGAGCAGCCCTCCGTTAGTTTGCGGCCCTCGTAGCGACACACGCGCAGCCGCTTGCAGAAGCGGCGACGTCAAGCTCGACGGCCTGAAGTTCGCCGTGCTCGTCGCCTGGCCGGGGCCCATTCACGAGGGCAAAGGCGAGGCGCAGCCCGTTGTCGACTCGAGCGCCACGCCTGCGCAGCGCGAAGCGATACTGGCGATCATCTCGGGCGAGCACACCGATCCCGGAGCAACCATCTTCAACGTGTTCGCGGCCACGTTTGACAGGATCCACGATCCGATCTTCGCCCCCGTCGATCTCGCGTGCGACGTCAAGTCGCGCACGGGTCACATCAAAGTGCCGGGTGTGCTCGACATGAGCTGCGAGCCCATTCGCAATCCCATCACGGGCGCCGAGCATCGGGCGCGGATCGAGATACCGGACGGCTTCGAGTACAACGTCGCCGAGATCGCGGCGGGCCGTACCAAGAGCGGCAAAGGGGCGAGCGTCGATCTCGAGTGGAGCGGGGCGCACGCGCATCTCATCGATCTGCATTGGACACAACACGGCGTAGTGCGCTAGCGCGCTTCGGCGCGGAGCGGCGCCTCATCGTCGCGAGCCTCGCCGCGCTCACGCTCGTGGCGTGGACCTACCTGTGGCTGCTTGCGGCCGGCATGGCGCGTGGCGACATGTCGCTGATGGGCATGAGCTCCGGCGCTGCGATGCCGATGCAGGACATGCTCGACATGGGTCCTGCGCCGTGGACGGCTGCGACTTTCGGGCTGATGTTCCTCATGTGGTGGATCATGATGGTAGGCATGATGGTGCCGAGCAGCATGCCCACGATTCTGCTGTACGCACGCGTGCAGCATCATTGGTTGCCGGAGCAGCATGCCACGCGCCACGTTGCGCTCCTCACGGCCGGCTACCTGCTCGCGTGGGCAGCCTTCGGCGCCATCGCAACGGCCACGCAGTGGGCGCTCAACGCGAGCGGGCTGCTGGCGCCGATGACGCTATCCGTGAGCGCCAAGATCGGCGCGGCGCTGTTCGCGGCGACCGGCCTCTATCAACTTTCGCCGCTCAAGAACGTGTGCCTGCGTCACTGCCGCTCGCCGGCCGAGTTTCTCGCACAGCATCGGCGCCCGGGCGCGGCGGGCGCGTTTTTCACGGGTTCGCACCACGGCCTTTATTGCGTCGGTTGTTGCTGGCTGCTCATGGCGCTCCTTTTCGCGGGCGGCGTCATGAATTTGCTCTGGGTGGCCGCGCTCGCCGTGCTCGTGCTGCTCGAGAAGCTCGTGCCCTACGGGCACTGGCTCGCGCGCGCGAGCGGTGTCGCGATGCTCGGTGCCGCCGCGTACCTCCTCAGCGCCGGCTGACTGCGGTTGGTGAGCGCAGGCACGCGGCGCAGACGCGCTTGCGTGCGGTTACGGGACCGCGGATCTTGTTATGCGGACGACACGCAGTTGTGTCGTCCGCGAGGGCCCGCTCTACGGAGTCGGCAACGGGCAGATGCCGGGGTCCGGGCCGTCGGCGAGGATGGTCAGCGGGCCGCCGGCCGGCACACCGAGAAACGTGGCAATCACGACGGTTTTCTCGGTTTGGCTCGGGTTGTAGGCCGTGTGCACATTCCCGAACCCCTCGTCGATGACCGCCGTCCCGGGGCCGTACCAGCGGTTCACACAGTCGTCGGCAAGCACGTAGACGAAGTCGCCCTCGACGACCGTAATTAGCACGGGTCCCGGGTGAGTGTGCCAGGGAAACACGGCCTTCGGCTGGATCGTGACCTTCGCGACCGCGATATGGGATGCGTCGCTCAGATTCATCACGTCCGTACCGCGGCCGTAGAACATGTTTCTGACCTGAATGGCGACCTTATCGGTGAACTCTGAAATCGGCGTGATCAACTCGACCTGAAGAGGGGGCTGCGCCACCGCAGCCTGCATCGCGAAGGTAGAAGCTGCAAGCACGACCGCGCGGGTCGAAATTCGTAAGATCCTCATGATCGATATCCTCTCTATGATAGGGAATGCACCGAATGTATACGTCGTTTCGACGTACGCCATTCGCGTCCCCATAAGAGATATCACTGCGCCGGCCGGAGAGCGTGAAGCCCAGGTGAAGAATCGGTGAATTCGACGCTAGTGCCGGCGGTCGGAGCGCCACATGTCCTCGAAGGTCTTACGGATGCGCCGGATGTCGATGTCGCGGCGAAACCGGAAGACGGCAAGGAAGTCCCTGAGGTCATAAGTCGGATACGCTGCACGGACTCGAACGAAAAGCTCGCGCGCCCGATCCAGTTGGCCGTCGAGCGCATGCGTGACGGCGGCGAAGGCAGCGACCTGATAGTGCGCGTTCGGCTGTCGCATCGATCGAATCGAGATCGCGGCAGCTTCCGACGTGTGCCCCATCAGGGCGAGATTCAGCGCATACACTCCGAGCATCGCGAACTTGAGCGGATCGTAGGGACTCAAACGCCTCGCGAAATCGATCCTGTCGCGGCACAGCTCGTTCTCGCCGAGCTGCATGGCAACCCAACCAAGCGAATACTGCGCTATCGCGTAACTCGGATTGAGGTGCACCGCTGTCTCGAGCGAGCTCTTCGAGTCTTCTAGCTCGCCGCGCAACAGCTGTGCCCTGGCCAGCGCCCAATGCCCCATCGGATCGAGTGGGTCGATTGTCAGACTCTGCTCGGCATAGTCGAAGGCTTTCCGGATGCGCGCCGTACGATTGCGGTCGAAATGCATGAAAGCACGTTCGAAATGCACGAACGAAAGCCCGGCGTAGGCGCGTGGCACGCTCGGCTCGAGCTCGATCGAGCGCCGAAAGAACCACTCGGCCTTGTCGCAATCCTTGAGCTTGAACCGATACATGTGGTGGAGCCCCCGATGGTACGCGCTCCATGCATCGAGGTTAGACGAAGGCATCAGGAGCGATCGCTGAACTTCCTCGCCTTGCACCTTCGATTCCAACGCGCCGACGATCATGTCCGCGATTTCCTCCTGCACGAGCATGAAGTCGCCGAGCCGTCGGGTGTATTGCTCCGACCAGATCTCTTCGCAAGTCAGCGCATTGGCGAGAGCCACGGATACCTTCATCCGTCCCGATGCGACCTGAACGGCCCCTTGAACGACGTAGCGAACCCCGAGCTTCCTCCCGATCTCTGCGGTATCCTGCCGTCCGCTTCGAAACTTGAACGCGGTCCCTCTCGCAATAACGAGCATCGTGCGCGAGCGCGCGATCCGCGTGATCAGGTCGTGCGAGAGGCCTCGCGCAATGGTCTTCTCCGAATCGTCGGCACTCACGCTTTCGAAGGCAAGCACGGCAACCGACGCTTGGCCCGTCAGCGCGCGGTCGGCCGGAACCCCCGTGCCGGCGGCCGCGCCGACATCACCGACAGGGACGAGCCTGCCGGATTGTTGCGCGGAGCAGTGCACTTCGACCGTGAGTCGGTAGCCGACGCCGCGAACCGTGGTGATGATCGACTGAGCGCATCCCGTGTCGCCGACAGCACGGCGTGCCGCCTTGATCCGGACGTTGAGTGTGTTCTCGGTGACGAGCCGGTTTC
>DATFFV010000405.1:0-5803 GCA_035249885.1 Gammaproteobacteria bacterium
CGCGCCGCGGCAGAGCGCGCACGCGACGGCCAATGCAGTGAGGATGCGTCGCGACACGACCGCTATTGGAGCACGCAGCTACGCGCGAACTCGAGCGCTTCGTTCGCGGTCCAGTCGCCACGCGGCTTCTCGCGCATATTCTCGCACCACCGCTCGGACCCGACTTCGGGCTCACACGCCACGAGCAACGCCACGACACCGATCAGCACCACCGCTCGCCACACGCCGCGCATCTTTGCCCCCTGAGCAAAGGTCAGGCAGCCATTCTAGTGCAGGCCCGCAACGCCGTGCTCTACGGCGCGCCGGACACCGCGATGCGCCGGCCCGTCGTCCAGATGAGCACGGCGGCCAGCAATAGCCCGAGATCGACCCAACCGACCCACTTGAGCCAGTGATCGGTCGGCAGGAGAAACGCGCCGACCGGAAAGAACGAGCCCAAAAAGAACAACGCCAAGATCGCACCGTGACCGTGCGCCGCGGCGATGCCCGCGAACACGGCAAACGCGATGAGCAGGAGCGCCGTGACGATGCTGATGCCCGTGAGCGTGAGCCCGGCGGAAGGCACCCACAGCGCCACGGCCCAGGCGCTCGCGAGCAGCGCCGCGCAAACGAGCCCTAAGGCCCGGCCGACCCAGTTGATCGTCTTCGCCATTTAGATCTTGCTCGACGCGACCACGATGGCGGCGGCGAACAGCGCGAAGCCGATGCCGACTCCGAGCCCGGCGCCGATCAAAGCGCCTATCACCACGTCGCCGAGCAGGAGGCCTGCGCCGGCGCCCAGAGCCGTGCCCCAGAGCAAACCCCCGGGGATCGCCACGGTGCCCCATAACGGGAAACCCTTCGGTCGAGCTTGGGTCTTGTCGTTCACGGTGTCGCCACTTGCGCTGCGCCGTCGGCGGGGCGTCGTCAGCGCTTCTGGATGATGAGCTTGCCCTTGGGCGGCTCGCGCAGCTCTTTGTCCTTGTACATGGCCCGGTCCGCGGCCGCCATGACGGCTTGAAGATTGTTGGCCTGCTCGGGGAACGACGCGGCGCCGACGTTGGCCTTGACCCGCACCATCTTCACGTCGACCTCGAGCGTCGTCGAGAACACGACGTTGCGCACGCGCTGCGCGACCTCGTCGGCCACCTCTTTGGTGGCGCCGACGAGCATCACGATGAACTCGTCGCCGCCGTAACGCGCGACGATATCGCTGGAGCGCGTGAGCCGCACGAGCGCCTCGGCGACGAGCTTGACCGCGCGGCTGCCCGCCTCGTGGCCGTAGGTGTCGTTGATCGTCTTCAAATGCTCGATGTCGACCATGAGAATCGCGTACGGCCGCTCCATCCGGCTCGCCGTCTCGTGCTCTTGCTCGGCCAAACGCGTGAATGCGCGCATGTTGTAGATCGACGTGAGCTCGTCGCGGTCCGAGAGCGCGCGAATCCGCCGCTTGGCCATGTTGATGTTGTCGACGAGGAGCGTCGTCGAGAACGCCACGAGCGCGAACGGCGCGAGCACTCCGATGCCCGCGAGCGCGAACTCGCGCGTGAAGCCGTCGGGCCCGTCCGTGAGCACGCCGATGAGCGGGTAGCACACGCCGACGAGCATGACGACGAGCGCCGCCGCCCGTTTGCCGAGCGCGAGCGCCGCCGTCACGATCGGCAGCAGAAAGAGATTCACGAGCGGGCTGTCGACGCCGCCGGCGGCGACGAGCACGGCCGTGAGAAACGCGAGCATCGCGAAGATCTCGATCGTGAGCTTGAACTGTGTGCGCTTCGCAAACGGCCTGGCGTAGCGAAACAACAGCACGAAGCCCGCGAAGCCCAGCAGCACGCCGACCACGCCGACACTGGTCGCGAGTGCCGGATCGACGACGATGAGATAGAGCACGACGAGGATCAGGAGCAGCCACTCGACCTCGGCGACGCTGCGTGCGAACCCGCGCAGCTGCGCTTGCTCGATCTCGAGACCCCGCTCGATCGCGTCGCCGCTCATGGCGACACGTTAACCGGGGCCACGGCCGCCGTCGAGCGTCAGTCGACGGAGCTCACCGTGATCGAGTCGTAGCTGATGAGACGGATCGCCGCGAGCAGCTGCTCGTCTTCGCGCAGCGGCACGCGACCGCCGGCGCCGCGGTACTGGCGGTTGGCGTCGCGGCTCTCGACGAGGACGTCGGGCGCGATGCCGCTGCCGTTGATCGAGCGACCGGACGGTGTGAGATAGCGCGACGTCGTGAGCTTGATGGCGCTGCCCTCGCCCAGCGGCATCACGGTCTGCACCGAGCCCTTGCCGTAGGTTTTCTCGCCGACGATGCGCGCGCGGCCATGGTCCTGGAGCGCGCCCGCGACGATCTCGGCAGCCGACGCCGACCCGCCATTGACGAGCACGACCATCGGCACGCTCTCGAGCGTGTCGCCCGCCGTAGCCGACTGCTCGAACTGCGACTGACGGACGCGGCCCGTGCCGCTCACGATGACACCTTCGGCGAGGAATTCGTCGGCGACCGCCACGGCGGCGTCGAGCAGCCCTCCTGGATTGCCGCGCAGGTCGAGCACGAGGCCGAGCAGCTCGTCGCGCTCCGCGGCGGCCTTGAGCTCGCGAGCGGCCGCTTGGAGGGCGGCCGGCGTGCTCTCGGCGAACGCGGACAGGCGCACATACGCGAGGCCGTTGCCGAGATACTCGCTGCGTACCGTTTGGACGTGCACTTCCGTGCGCATGAGCTCGAACCGCAGCGGCGCGTCGCTGCCCTGCCTCTGCACCTCGAGCGTGACCGGCGTGCCCGGCGCACCGCGCATGCGCGCGACGCTCGCTTCGATGTCGTTGGCGTCGACGGGAACTTCGTTGACCGCGAGCACCGTGTCGCCCGGTAGGATGCCGGCGCGGTCGGCCGGTGCGCCCTCGAGCGGCATGACCACGGTCACCTTGCCGCCGTCGAGATTCACATCGAGGCCGACGCCGGTGTAGTTGCCGGTGGTGCTGATGCGGATGTCCTCGTACTCGTCGGCGTCGAGGAACGAGGAATGCTGATCGAGCTCTGCGACGATGCCGCGAATCGCGCCTTCGACGATTTGGCGGTCGTCGACGGCGTCGACGTACTCGCGGCGCACGCGGTCGATGACCTCGGCGACGAGCGCCGCGGATTCGACGGCGGGGTCGACGGGCACGCGCACTTTGGCGCGGGTGCCGAACCCCGACCAGGCCATGCTGCCGAGCGCGAAACCGGTACCTAGGACCATGCCCGTGAGGAGCACCAAGATACTGCGGAGAGTCAGGGCCATTCGTTGTTGTTCTTTTTCCCCGAGGACGCGAGCCACCTTAGCAAGGGCCGTGAAGCGCGCGCAACGGCGGGCGGTTATGTCACGCCGTGCGTCAGCGCTCGCGCGCGATCCAGGGTTGCGGATTCACGGGCTCGCCGTTATGACGGAGCTCGAAGTACAGACCGGGCCGCGCCTGCCCGCCCGTATCGCCGACCTGCGCGATCGCCTCGCCGGGCTCGACCCAATCGCCGGACTCTTTGAGAAGCGCCTCGTTGTGGGCGTAGAGGCTCATGTAGCCGCCGCCGTGATCGACGATCACGAGCAGCCCGAGCCCCTGGAGCCAGTCGGCGAACGCCACACGCCCGTGGTAGACGGCGCGCACCGGCGTGCCGGCCGACGCCTCGAGCAGCACGCCGCGGGAGCGCACCGGACCGGCGCCGCGCGGCTGACCGTATTGGCCAGCGAGCCGCCCTTGCACCGGCCACGCGAGCTTGCCCTTCAGGCTCGCGAACGGCTCGTCGGGGTCGACGGGGAATCCCGCCATGAGCTCGCCGAGCCGCTGGACGAGCTCCGCGAGCCGCTGTTCCTCGGCACGGAGCTTCGCGACCTCGGTAGCGCCGCCGCGGATTTCCTCGTCGAGCCTGGCGACGGCGGCGCGTCGTTCGTCGCGTGAGCGTTCGAGCAGCGCGACTTGGCCGCGCTGCGCTTCCTCGAGCGCGGCGAGCTCCTGCTCGACACGCGTCGTCTCGGCTGCGAGCTCGTCGAGCTTGGCGAGATCGGCGGCGACGGCCGCGATGCGGCTCGTTCGCGCCCGGTTGTAATAGTCGAAGTAGACGAGCATGCGACCGAGCGTCGCGGGGCTCTCCTGTGACAGCACCAGCTTGGCGAGCTCGTCGCGGCCGGCCATGTAGCTCGCCCGCACCTGCCGCGCGAGCGCCGTGCGCTCGGCCGTGAGCCGGCTGTTGGCGCGGTCGGTCTGCCCACGCAGGTCGCGGCGGGCGTCCTGGTGCGTGCGCAGATCGCCGCGCACTTCCGCCAGCTTGCGCGTCGCGGCCGCGATCTCGAGCTCGGCCGCACGCAATGCCTTGGCGCCATCGTCGCGACGCGTGGCCTCGCGGGCCATGCGCGCTTCGAGCTCTTTGATCTCTTTGCGCACCGCGTCGAGCTTGGCCTGGCTCTCGCGCCGATCCTGGGCGAGCACGAGCGAGCTAACGAGCGCCGCCGTCGCGAGCGCGACCGCCAGGAGCCCAACGGCTCGGCGCAGTCCCCATCGCTCGATCGGTTGCATACCGGGCCGCAGTGTAGCCGCATCGGGCCCGGAAATTCACGGCGCGCAACGCCCGGCCGGGGGCGTCCGCGCCGCGCTGCTATACTGGCGCAAAACCGATCCCCATTGGGTTCCGACCTGCAGATTCCATGGCCCAGCTCGTTGAATTCGCCAACAACCACGTGTGGCTCGTGGCCGGGCTCGTCCTGGCGTGGTCGGCCGTCATGTTCTACGAGGTTCGCCTTCGCGCCCAAAGCGCAACCCACGTCTCGGCCGCCGACGCCGTCCGCCTCATCAACAGGGGCGCGCTCGTCATCGACATCCGTAAACCCGAGGAGTTCGAGAAGGGACACATCGTCAACGCGCGCAACATCGCGCTCGAACGCATCGCTCAGGACGACGACGCCATCAACAAGCAGAAGAGCAAGATCCTGCTCGCGGTCTGCGGCGACGGCTCGAGCTCGGGCCGGGTCGCCGGTACGCTGCGCAAAGCGGGCTACGAGAATGCTTTCAGCCTCAAAGGCGGGCTCGCCGGTTGGCGAGCCGACAACCTGCCGCTGGTCAAGTGACGTGGCCGACGCGCGCGTGATCGTGTATTCGACGCCATTTTGCGGCTATTGCAGCGCCGCCAAGCGCCTCCTGACCGCGAAGGGCGCGGACTTCACGGAAATCGACGTGATGTTCGCGCATAAGAGCCGCGACGAAATGATCGAGCGTAGCGGCGGTCGCCGCACGGTGCCGCAAATCTTCATCGACGGCCGCCACATCGGCGGCTACGACGATTTGAGCGCGCTCGACAAGGCCGGTGAGCTCGATCGCATGCTCGCCGCACGCGCACCTTGATCCGATTCACCTGATACAACGACTGGACGAACGATGGCCGACGAACAACCGAACCCCGCCCCGCAAAAGCAGATCCTGCTCCAAAAGGTCTACGTGAAGGATTTGTCGTTCGAGTCGCCGAAAGCGCCGATGGTGTTCACGACGAACGTCACGCCGCAGACGCAGCTCAACGTGCGCTCGAGCGCTCAGGAAGTGGCGCCCGACACTCAGGAGGTCACGCTCACGATCACGGTCGAAGCCAAGGACAAGGACACGACGTTGTTCCTCGCCGAGGTCGCGCAGGCCGGTATCTTCGTCGTGCAGGGCTATACGCCTGAGGAGCGCTCGATTCTCATCGGCAGCTTCTGCCCGAATACGCTCTACCCGTTCGCGCGCGAAGCCATCGCGGAGCTCGTGACCAAGGGCGGCTTCCCGCCTCTCTTGTTGCAGCCGCTCAACTTCGACGCGATCTACGCGC
>DATFFV010000406.1:0-10119 GCA_035249885.1 Gammaproteobacteria bacterium
GCTTCGGTGACCGTCGTCTATGTGATTTTTCTCGTAGTCCTCTTTTCGGTCGTCTCGTTCGTCGTGCCGAGCGTAGCCACCGAAGTCAGACGCATGATCGAGAATCTGCCGGCGACCGAGTTGACGTTGATCGATACCAAGAACCGAGTCGTTACGCGGTATCCGGCACTGCGTGAGCCGATCAACGGCTTTCTGCGCAGTGCGCTCGCAGACGACCGACTACAGATCGTCGAGCTCGATCTCATCAGCGAGCGTCAGCGGCTCGGCCTCACGGAAGCCCAGGTTGCCGCTGCGACCGAAAGCACCGCCGTTCCGACGGGCGAGCTCGCCGAGTATTTCAGCCGCCAGGATCAGCTGCTGCTGAGCGCGTTGATGGCGGTGCAATTCCAGCGCGTTCGCCAGTACGCGCCTACCGTCACGGTCATGTTGTATCGCGCGACGGCGACGACTCTGTTCGCACTGTTGTTCAGTTTTTTGATTCTCATCGACCTCAATCGCATCAAAGCCGCGATCAGCCGGCTGCGAACTTCACGGCTCGGAGATTTCTACGAGGAGGCGGCGCCGCCGATCGCGCGCTTCGGTATCCTGCTGGGCAGAACCATCGAGGCGCAGGCGGCGATCGCCGTGATCAACACGGTGTTGACGCTGGTCGGGCTGCTATTGCTCGACATTCCGCTCGTCGCGATGCTGTCCGTCATCGTCTTCATCTGTAGCTTCGTGCCCGTGCTCGGCGTCTTCATCTCGACGACGCCGATCGTCCTCGTCGCGCTCAACACGGGAGGTCCGTCGTTGTCGTTGGCGGCCATCGGGCTCGTCGTCGTGATTCATGCCGTGGAAGCGTACGTGCTCAATCCGATCATCTACGGCAAGCATCTGAAGCTGAACCCCGTCTTTACGCTGATCATCCTCTACGTGGCTTATCACGGGTTCGGGCTCTGGGGCATGCTGCTCGGCGTGCCCGTCGCGCGTTACTTCATCCACGACGTGCTCGGGGTGCCGTTTCTCCGCAAGCCGCGCCCGCAGCCGGCGACGTGAGGCGGGCACGACGGGCGCTTCGCCGCAGAGCCGCGTGACACGATGCCGTCGCTACGCCGTGTACTTTCATTCGCGCACCGCTTCCCGTGGGTGCTGCCCGCGATCAGCTTCGCGGCCGGCTGGATCGGCTACCTCCTGGTGCACCGAGGTGAGAATCTCGCGCGCGTCATCGCGCTACTCGCTCTGCTCGGCTGGTTGTGGCTGCTCGTCGAGCCCTGGGTACGACAGAGCCTCGAGCGGCGCCGGAAGCGCGTCGGCAACTTCGTCGTGAACTTCATCACCCAATCGTTGCAGCAGGAGCTCTTGTTCTTCAGCCTGCCGTTCTTGATCGGCGCCACGCAGCGGGACGCGGGACAGCTTGCGTTCACGGGGCTCGTCGGGGTGGCCGCACTGCTCTCGACCGTCGACCCGATCTACGAGCGCCTCGTCGCGACGCGGGCCGCGCGCCGCATGGCGTTTCACGCCTTCTGCAGCTGGATCACGGCGCTCGTCGTGCTGCCGATGGTGCTATCGCTGCCGCTCGAGAGATCGCTGCCGTTGTCGCTGCTCGCCGTGGCGGTCTGGCTGCTCTTGACGTTGCCGATGTCGCTGCTTTCGTTGCCGCACCTGCGCACCAAGATCGCTTGGGTCGCCGGCATGGTTGCCGTGCCGCTGCTGCTCTGGGAGTTTCGCGCCCAAGTTCCGGCAGCGGGCTTGGCGGTCGTGGACGCGCGGGTGACGCAGACGATCGATGGCTTGACGCCTGGGGTACGCGTGCGTGTGGTACGGCGCGCCGATCTCGAGCAGGGAGTGGTCGCGTTCGCCGCGATACGCGCCCCGGCGGGCCTCGCGCAAAGCGTGATTTTCGAATGGCGCCACAACGGCGAACGCGAGCGCATCGAGGCCGAGATTCAGGGCGGCAAGGCCGACGGCTTCCGCATTTTCACGCGCAAGCAGATCTTTCCCGAGGACCCGGTTGGACTCTGGACCGTCGACCTCCTGACCCCCCAGGAACAGCTGCTGGAGCGGCTCCAGTTCGTCGTCGAAGGCTGACGACTTGGCACTGCGCGTCCCGGGGACATACCATCTCGAGAACGTAAACGACGAGAGAGCACCCCATGGCGGAACGAACCTCAGCCGAACAATTGCTCGATGACCTGACCGCGATCGTGCGCGACGCGGAGAATTTGCTGCGCGCAACGGCGTCGCAGGGCGGCGAAAAGGTCGAGGCCGTTCGCGCCAAGGCCGAAGAGTCGTTGCGCCAGGCGAAAGCGCGGCTCAAGGGCGTCGAGGAAGAGACGCTCGCGCGGGCGCGCGCCGTCGCCGGCGACGCCGACGAGTACGTGCGCGGCAATCCGTGGGCTGCCGTCGGCATCGCGGCGGGTATCGGGCTCGTGCTCGGTCTGTTGATGGCCCGTCGCTGAGCCGCTCGCCGAAGGCGTGGAAGGAGATACGGACAGCTCGCCGGAGCCATCGCCGGGGCCGATCGGCAGTCTGTTTCGCTCGTTGCGCAATCTGCTCGCGACGGCGGTCGCGATCGGGCACACGCGGCTCGAGCTCCTGTCGACGGAGCTGCAACGCGAGATTCACCAAGCGGCCGAGATCTTGCTCTGGGCGGCCGTCGCCTTGCTCGCTGCCGGCATCGGCTTGTTCTTGCTCGCGATCCTCGTCGTGTTCGTTTTCTGGGACACACATCGTATGCTGGCGTCGGTCGTCGTGACCGCGGTGTTTTTCGCGATGGCCGCGACGGCGACACTCGTGCTGCGCGCCAAGATCCGCAACAAGCCGCGCCTTCTCGACGGCACGCTGACGGAGCTCGCGAAGGATCGCGCGGGCCTCGCGGCCAGAGCGACGAAGGACGACGCATGAACGACCGCGTACGAGACCTCACCGAGCGCCAGGCGTCGTTGCAGCGGCGTTGCGCCGAGCAGCGTGCCGGCTTTGCGCGCGAGGTGAGCGCCATCGAGGCGCGCTTTCGGCCCACGGACCGCGTGGCAGGCCTCGTGCGCAGTTTGCTGAGCCCCGGCGTGGTCGTCGCGGTCGTCGCCACGTTGCTCGTGGCCGGCCGCGTGCGGGGCCTGCGCGTTCTCGGGCGGGCGCTGCTGTTCGCCGCGGCGGCAAGACGACTGCTGCACGCCGCCAAGGCGCTCTGACCGCGTGCTAGAGTCTTTCGCCCCCTCAGTTGCGATCCGGAGCCCGCTCCCATGAACCACACGCTACGAATCGTCACCGCGTTGGCCATCGTTTCGCTCGCGCTCGGCGCACAGGCCCAATCGAGCTGCGAGCCGAGCGGCGGCGCGCAATTCGTCTGCGGGCCGAAAAACCCCGAGGACCTCGTGCGCGTGCCGGGCACGCCATGGATCGTCTCGAGCGGCATGGCCGAAGGCGCGGGCTTCTATCTCGTCGACTCGCGGACGGGGAGCTACAGCACGCTGTCGTTTCAGGCGCGGCACGACGCGAGCTTCGCGAGCTGCCCGACGCCGCCCGTGCCAGCGACGCTCAACACGCACGGCCTCAACGTTCGCGCGGGCGCGGCGGGGCAAGCGACGCTCTACGTGGTCGGGCACGGTGCGCGGGAGGCCATCGAAGTGTTCGGCATCGATTCGAGCGGCGCGCGCCCGACGTTGACGTGGCGCGGTTGCGTGCCGATGCCCGAAGGGCTCGCCGCGAACAGCGTGGCGTCGTTCGCCGACGGCTCGCTCGTCGCGACGGTGCTGTTCATGCCCGGCACGACGTTCGCCGACGCCGTCGTCGACCTCAAGCCCACGGGGGCCGTGTTCGAGTGGTCGCCGGGGCGCGCGGGCTTCGAGCTCGTGCGCGGCACCGAGCTGCCCGCGAACAACGGCATCGAGGTGTCGGCGGACGGCCGCGAAATCTACGTCGCGTCGTCGGGCTTGCAGACCGTCGTCGCGTTCTCGCGCGGCAATCCGGCGCAGCAGCTGCGCACGACGCGGCCGCTCGGGTTCACGCCCGACAACGTGCACTTGGCCCCGGACGGCCGGCTCGTGACGGCGGGCATGGCCAACGACGTGCCCGAATGCGGCGGTCCGCCCGGAGCGCAGCACGACATCGAGAAGCTGTCGCAATGTCCGCGGCCCACGATCGCCGTGGCGATCGATCCCACGACGATGCGCGACACCGTGATTGCGACGACGACGGCGACTCCGAGCTTCAGCAACGCGACAATGGTGTTGCCGTTCGACGGCCAGGCCTGGATCGGCACGTTCTCGGGCGATCGCATCGCGCGGGTACCTTTGCGTTAGCGCGGGATTTCTCCCCGCGGACGTCGTACGCCTCTCTCGAGACACGCCGGAAGACCGTCCCTGGGGCTCGTCGGCGCACTTCCCTGTGCGCCGACGGTCTCGAGAGAGGCGTACGACGTCCGCGGGGAGAAATCCGCTTGCTGTAGCGCAGGCCGCGCGGTGGTTAGTGCGTCATGGTGTAGATGAGGTAGTTCACCGCGAAGCGGTAGGCGAGCGCCGTCATCGGTTCCGGATACCACGGGTCGTCGGCGTGCTCCCAGGCGTCGCCCATGTCCATGTTGAAGTTGATGGCCACCATGAGCCGCCCGTCGTCGTCGAAGACGCCGCGCCAGTGCGGCACGGTGCCCGGGCGTTGCCCTCCACGACCCGGAATCTGCGTGCGCTGATCGAGGTCGTACAGGACGTGCAGCAGCTCGTGGTCCTCGCCGAGCTCCTGGATGGGGCGGTCGGGGAACACGCGCCGCATCGAGTCCACGAAGATCGACCACTCGTCCTCGCCCCAAAAGTCGTCGACCATGAGGAAGCCGCCGCGGTCGAGGTACTCGCGGAGCTTCGCGGCCTCGTCTTCGTCGAGATGCCACTGGCCGACCTCGACGGCGTAGAGCCACGGGTAGTCGAAGACGCTGTCGTCGGTGAGCTGGATCAGCCGGCCGCCGTTGCCGTCGATGTCGACGCTCGCGCTGTCGACGCGCGTGAAGCGGGCGATACCTTGCATGACGTGGAACTCGGCGTCGGCGTAGTCCGTGTCCCAGGAGCCGCGGCCGCCCCAGCCGCCGCGACCGCGCCGGCTATATGGCGAGTTGCGGTAGACCAGCCGCGCGAAGTGAAACTCGGCCTCCGGCGGCGCGTTCAAGCGTGCGTCGTAGCGCTGGGCGTTCGCCGTGCCGAGCCAGATGCCGGCCGCGAGCGCGACGCCGATCCCGCATGCGATAGCAGATTTTGAGCGCCGGCTGGTCACGGCCGTAGCCTAGCGCATCGCCGCCGCGGGCGCGCCTCGCGAGGTGGTGTCGTCATGCCGTGCGCGCCCGCTTGACGGCCGTGATGGCGAGCAGCCAGACCGTGCCGTTGGTCTGCAAGTCGGCGATCGACTTGAGGTCGTAGCTCTTGATCGTGCCGCGCACATGGTCGACGTCGGCTGCGGGTGTCGGGTAACGCGGTAGCGGGGCGTGGTCGTAGCGCCAGCGCTCGGCGGTGACGTCGGCCCAAAGATCGCCGGCGAACAGGGCCAGGATCCTGTCGATGTCGCCGGCGACGAACATCTCGTGCCCATGCAGGTGAATCGGCGCGTCCAAGTACAGCGAGCCGCCGGGGCGCAGCACGCGCCAGATCTCGTCGAGGCACTCGCGATAGGAGGGCGGCGTCGAGCCATCGGGCAGCCCGTCCTCCCAGTGCTCGAACGACTGATTGCCGAAGACGAGATCGAACGTGCCGTCGGGGAACGGGATCTGTCCGGCATGCCCGTAGCCGCCCGCGCCGAGCCGCGGTGCGCGGCGGGGGTCGACGAGCGGCTCGACGCCGGTCCACGAGCCGCCGCACAGCTCGACGATGCGCTTGCCGTAGGAACGGCGCGCGTAGCCGAGCTCGAGCGCGCGCAGGCCGCGGGTGCCGTGTAGGTGGGCCTCGGTCGCCGCGACGACGCACTTGCGCAGGGGGCTACCGAACGGGACGCCGCATTCGCCACGCCGCGCGTCGAACTTCGGGCAGCGCCGGCACGGCACGATGCGTTGCCTGTCGCGCTCTTCCCAGTACTGCTCGCTCCACTCGTCGCGGGCCAGCCGGCGCCGTGTGCCGAGGCGGTACCAGGCCCTGGCGAACGAGCTCTTGGCGCCGTGCATCGTCGAATGTCTCTCCCTGGGACGAACGAATTATGACACCCGAGGCTCGTTAGCGGTGGCAGCCGGCCGCCGCTCGGGCCTAGAATCGAGACAGTGGTTCGGTGGGCGGAGGTGTCGAGCCGTGGGCCGCGTGCGGGCAGCGTTGATCGTCGTCGTGGTTGCGTTTTGCGCACCCGCGCGGGCGTACGCCCAGGAGCCCGGGTCGAGCTTGAACGGCTACATCACGCTCGGCAGCGGTTACTGGAAGCATGGCCTCGCTCACAGCGACGGCCCCTCGCTGCAGCTCGGCGTCGACTATCAGCATCACACGGGATTTTTCGCCTACGCGCGCGCGCTCAACGTCGACTACCCCGAAAACTATCCGGGCCAGACTCGCGATGTCGAGGCTAGCGCGTATGTCGGCTACCACGACCGTCACGAGAACTGGTCGTGGACTGCGAGTTACGGTCGCTACGTCTATCCCGATGCGGCCCGCTACAACTACGAC
Source organism: Gammaproteobacteria bacterium (assembly GCA_035249885.1). GTDB lineage: Bacteria > Pseudomonadota > Gammaproteobacteria > Steroidobacterales > Rariloculaceae > FEN-1219. The sequence continues at coordinate 6,600 of DATFFV010000406.1, forward strand.
GAGGTGAGCGGGACTTTCGGGTTTCGCGATCGCGTGTTCTACACGGCTTCCTACAACGACGAGTACTACGTGCGCTCGAGCTCGGCGCTGAACCAGGAAATATCGGTCGTGTTTCCGTTGCGCGGCGACATCGACGTCGGTGGCGCGATCGGTCTTTTCGACGTGACGGACGGGCCGAAGATCACGCACTGGAACGTCGGCGCATCGAAGCTCATCGGCGCGCTCGCGCTCGACTTACGCTACTACGACGGCAACTACGAGTGGCGCAACTACTTGGGCGATCCCCACGCCGATCGTTACGTGCTCAGCGTTTCCTACGCCGTGCGCGGCAAGCGTCTCAGGTTTTGACCTTCTCGGAATCCCGTGCCGCGTCAAGGCGCGGCACACGAGGCCGTGCCCGCGATGCGGGCGACGGCGCGGCACGCGTTGATCGACGCCGTCCCTGCGGAGTACGTCGTCGTCGACGTGAGAATCGCGGCGATGCGCTCGGCGTCGAGGTCGGGCTGCCGTTCCATGAGTAAGGCCACGACGCCCGTGGTGTGCGCGGCCGCTAGCGAGTTACCCGTGAGAAACGCGTAGCGTGAGCCCGGTGTCGTCGTGAGGACCTCATTGGCGGGCGCTGCCAAGATGTACGGCGAAAGGGAGTGCACCGGCGTCGTCGATGAATGCGCCGTGAGCACACGCGGGTGCGACGACGGGAACGCGAGCGAGCTCGACGCCGCCGTCGGGTGCGCCGTGACGACGACGATGCCGCGCTCGAGGACGCGATCGAGCAAGCGCGCCAGTAACCGATCTTCGGGGCCCGCGAGGCTCATGTTGATGACGTCGGGGCGCAGCGCGAGCGCCACTTCGAGCGCACGCGCGAGCGAGAAGCTCGAGCACTGCGCCGCGAGGTCGCCGTCGGCGATGGCCCAGCACGCGCGTAGCGCCGCGATGCTGACGTCGGGCGCGACGCCGATGATGCCTTCGTGATTGTTGACGGCCGAGGCGATGATGCCCGCGATCGCGGTGCCATGGATCTCGCCGCCGCGCGGCTGCCGGTGCTCGGTCGCGAGATTGCGCGCGAGGCGCACGCGGCCGCGCAGGTCGGGGTGGTCGGCGTCGATGGCGGAGTCGATGATCGCGATCGAGACGCCGCGCCCGGTCGCGAGCTCGTGGGCTTGCTCGACCTCCATGGCGGCAGCCGCCGACTGTAGATCGAGATAGGGATCGTCGTAGCGTGCGGCCTGTGTGCGGAACATGTTCATGCGCTGCGCGAGGTCGACGCGTGGATCGCGGCCGAGCTCGTCGATGACGGCCACGACGTCGCGCCCGTCGGGCACGACGAGCACTTCGCAATACACGTCGAGCGACTGAATCGGCCAGCCTTCGATGCGGCGTAATCCGTGCTCGTGCGCGAGCTGCGTGAGGATACGGTCGACGGACGGCGACGGCCCGTAGCGGCGCTGCAGATAGCGCTGGTTCGGTGGACCCGTGAGGCCCGCCACCACCGCGGCCGGCTGGCGGACCGTGACGAGGATTTGGCGTGCGGCTGTGTCGTCGGCGGTGGCCGCTGGGTCGCGAACGGCGCCGGTGGTCGCGCACCCGGTTAGAGCGAAGGCGAAGATTACGGCGACGATGACCTTCATGGCGGCAGCTCGGCGAGCGACGGCCCAACGAAACGCACGCGCGAATCGGTAGCGAGGCGGTCGACGATTCCCAGCAATTGTGCGTCGCTCGCTCGGCCGCTCGCGATGCGCACGCTATAGCGGCCGACGGCGCTCGGGCCGGCGACGATCTCGCCGTCGACCTCCGCGAGCAAAGCGGCCATCTCGGCCGCAGTCGTCTGCTGCGCGAACACGACGTCGATGAGCTTGGCGGTCTCGGCCGTTTCAGTCGCCAGCGTCCCGTATTGGTCCGCGTCGATCTCGGGCAGCGGCGTGAGCCACAGCAAGAACGCGAGCAACGCGATGCCGGCGGCCGTGGCGTATGCGAAGGGCTGCAGCGCCGAGTACCAGCCGCCCCATTCGCGCGTCCCGCTTACAGGGGGCGTGGCGTCCAGCCGCCGATCGAGGTCGGCGAGGCCAGCATGCGCGGAGACGTGAATGGTCGGCTGCTTGCCGACGGCTGCCTTGAGGTGCCGCTGCTCCTTGAGCTCGCGGCGGCACACGATGCACGTGCGCACGTGCTGCTCGACGGCGTCGCGCTCCGTCGCGTCGAGCGTGCCGTTGACGAGCCAGGGCAACAGGTCGAACGCGCGGCTGTGACCCAACGCTTCGGGCTCGGTCACAACGGACCTTTGCCGAGCGCGGGCAGCAGCGTTTTCAGTTTGGCGCGAGCGTGAAACATCCGTGTCTTCACCGTGTTGACCGGACACGCGGCAATGACGGCGATCTCTTCGTAGGAGCAGCCGTAAAAATAGGTCAGCTCCACGACGGCGCGGTGCTCGGCCGACAGATGCCGCAAAGCCTCGTCCAGCAGGTCGCGCAAGTCGTCGTCGTCGCTGTGTTCCGCGCCGAGCGGCGAACGTTCAACGAGATCCTCGATCGGGTCGCTGGCCACGCGCGACGTCCAGCGGCGCGAGGCCGCGAGCAGCTTGAGCGCCTTGCGGTAGGCGATACCCATGATCCAGGTCGAGACCGTGGAGCGCCGCCCGAACGAGCGACTGCTGCGCCAGACCACGAGCATCACGTCGTTGACGCCTTCTTGAGCAAGGTCGAGTCGTCCCGTGATCCGATAGATGAACCGCAGCAGCGGGTGATAGTACGTGCCGTAGAGGTCGCGCAGCGCTTCGCGGTCGCCGCTGGCTACGCGCTCGAGCAACGCGACGTCCGCGTTGTCGTCGGAGAAGCGCGCCCGACTCGGGCGTTTGAGCTCTTGATCCATTGTAATTCTGCTCCGAGCCGCCGAGCCTTAGTCTACGCACGACCCGCACAAGTTTCACGCCGGCCCGCGCCATAATCCACCGCGCAGGCCGTCCGCGGGCCATCCGGGAACCTTTCTCGCGGCTGGCGCGAATAGCCTTTCGAGGACTCGAATAGCGCATGCTCAAGACCGATTCAAACGGCGACGACGGCATCGACCTCAAGTTGCTGGTCGAGGTCGCGGCCGGCGCCGAGGACGCGTTCGTCGAGCTCTATCGGCGTCGGCAGCCCGACGTCTATCGGTTCGCGTTCGCGATGGCGAGATCGCGCACTTTCGCGCAAGACGTGACGCAAGAGGTCTTTCTCAACGTGCTCGAAAATGCTGCCCGCTTCGATGGCGTCAAAGGATCGGTCCGTGCCTGGCTGTTCGGCTGCGCGCGGCACAAGATCCTCGATCGGTTGCGGCTCGAGCGCCGCTGGGCCGACGACATGCCGCCGGAAGCCGCTGATTTCGATCACGACGAGCGCCTCCACGCCGATCAACGCGTCGAGCGGCTGCACGCCGCCGTCGCGCGCTTACCCGTCGAGTATCGCGAGGCGCTCGTGCTCTGCGAGCTCCAGGAACTGTCGTATGCCGAGACGGCAGCGGTGCTCGGTTGCCCGCTCGGCACGGTTCG
>DATFFV010000407.1:0-4238 GCA_035249885.1 Gammaproteobacteria bacterium
AGTTCGCCCATCAAAAGGTCGCGATAACCGCGGGGCGCATAATGCTACGTCGCATCAGCACTCTGGCGGACAGCCGCTCCGATTTCGCATTCGAGACGACGCTCACGAGCAGAACGTTCAAGCCGCTGCTCGATGAACTGCAGCGCAACGGGTATCAGTTTCATCTAATCTACCTCTGGCTCCAAACCGCTGACCTTGCGATCAAACGCGTGCAGGAAAGGGTTCGGGCGGGCGGGCATGACGTGCCGAAGGACGTCGTGCTGCGGCGTTACGAGCGCGGTCTATCGAACTTCTTCAATATCTACCGGCCGATTGCAGATTCTTGGATCATGCTCGACAATTCGCAGGGGCCGTCGCCAAAACTGATCGCTTGGCGCAACCTCGGAGGCCCTCTGCAAATCGTCAAATCAGGTCCGTGGGAACGATTGCGTCGAACGTATGAGCAAAACTTCATCGGCTAGAGGGACCAAGCCGCGCAAGCGGAAGCGGGCCGGCGGCAAGACGGGCCGACCTGACCACGTGCTTGCGGCGGCGCGCGGCGCGATCCGCAAGGCATTGAAAGCTCACAAGGCCGCGGGTGTCCCGATCGTTGTCTGGCGAGACGGCAAGGTCATTCGTATCCAGCCGGCGGACATCTAATCGCGCCTCATTCCCTCTGCGATGCGGGCGAGGCGTCCGACGCGAAGGCGCCGGACGCCCGCCACGATCCTATTTGCCAATTCCTATTGCGCGACGAAGCAGTAGAAGAGCCCCGCACCGCCCGTGGCGACGAGGTCTTGTTGGCTGCAGCTGCGCGAGCTGTGGACCGCATTCCACGACGCGTTCGGGCCGCCGAGCCGGTCATGGTGACCGAGCATCGCGTTGCCCGTGCTGTTGCTCGTCCAGTTGCCGCAAGTCGTGAGCGCGACGTTGCCGGGCACGAGCCGTCCCGCCGAATCCGAGCCCGTGAGCATGTCGTGCATGTTCGGCTGGTTGCCGACGCCGTTGACCTCTTCGCCCTTCTCGTTGAGCGCGGTCGGTTTGCGGATGTTGTTGCGGTCCTGGTGCAGGTCGTCGACGTTCGAGGCGATGAGCGCACCGCGCGCGTTGAACCACGGGCCGCGGCCGATGCGGTCGCGCGCGTGCGTGACGCCGTTCGGGCCTTGTGCGCCGGCACTGAGATAGGCGCGCCAGGTGGCGTTGCCGCGCCCTGCGGCGGCCGCGAGCGTCTGGCAGTGCGCATCGGCGCCGGCGAGGCCGCCTAAGTTGCCGCCGTCGCCCTTACCGACGCTGGTCACGAAGAAACTCATGGGCTGCGGTGGAGCCTGCGGCTGTCCTCCCGGCTGCTGCGCGAGCACCGATCCGGCCAAGCTGGCCAAAGCGAGCGGAACGAGAGCGAGCTTCAAGGTTTTCATGGATCCCCCAGGGTTGTTGTTCGAGTGCGCGAGGCGACGCCTCGACGCCGGATCGATTGTACCCGCCGCGATGCCAGGCAATCTGAAGGAAGCTTTAGCCGGGATCGACGCCGGCGCGCTGGCAGAAGTACTCCCAGCTGCGATTCATGGCGAGCGGCGAGAACTGGGCCTCGCTCGACTTCGCGATCTCCTCGGCGCTCAGCGCCTCGGGCGTACCGAGCGGCAGCGCCTCGAGCAGCACCTTGGCGTTGACCTCGAGGTAGATGGCCGTGAGCACGGCGCGCTCGATCGAGGCGCCGACGACGACGGCCCCATGGCCGCGCATCAAGAGGCACGTGTGCGCGGCGAGCGTCGCGGCCAGGTCGCGCCCTTGCTCGAGCGAGCGCACGAGCATGTCGGTGCCGCCGAACTTCGTACGGATGTCCCACACCGGGATCTCGGCGCCGATAACCGACGCCGTGTGCACGACGGGGCGCAGCGGCTCGCCCGAGATCGTGAACGGCAGCACGCCGTACGCGTGGTGGTGCACGACCGACACCACGTCCGGCCGCGCCGCGTAGATCGCCGCGTGGATCATGCGCTCGCCGTACGGCGTGCGCCCACGCGCATCGACGGCCGCGCCGTCCGGCGTGAACTCCATGAGATCCGCGAGCTCGACGAGCGCAGGGCTGCGCGAACGCGACAGCACGAAACGCGTAGGATCGCGCGGATCCCGGACGCTCACGTGGCCGAACGCGTCGACGACGCCTTCGTGCGCGAGGATTCGGTTGGCGGCGACGAGCTTGCGGAACTCGGGCAACGGCGGCAACGGCGCGCCGGCCGGCGGCTGCGCGAACCCACGGCTCATCGGCACCGCGCCGAGCGCCACGAGCGCTGCGCCGGCGCGCAAGAAGTCTCGACGCGAGCGGCTCGTCAGCCGTCGACGAGATTCAGGAACAGCCACTTCTTCCCCTTGGCGAGCCCCGCAAGCTCGCGGCCGACGGCCGCGTAGACCGGCGGCGCAGAAGTGATGTGCTGCGTGCCCGCGTGCATGTCGCGGAACAGGTGCTGGAGCGTGCCGGCGCGCAGCGCCTGCGAGCCCGCGGCCTTGTACGCGAACAGCGCCGCCTCGTGCGCGGACCACGTCGCGTGCGCGAGCGCCAAGCGAATCAGCGAGTGCTGCCGCACCGACGGCTTCGCGCCGCGCTCGAGCGTCGCGCTCACGTCGCTCCATGTCTCGTAGACGAGCGCGCGCGCCGCGCGATAGACGCCCTCGGCTTTGGCGAAGTCCTCGTGGAAGCTCGCGCTCTCGGCGATGCCGCCGCGGCCCGCTCTCTCGACGGCGACGGCCGCGAGCTCGTCGAGCACGCGCCGGCCGATACCGCAGGCCCAACCCGAGTGACACATGCCCGCGAAGCCGATGATGCCGAGCGTGTAGAGATTGCCGCCGCGCAGCGGCTCCTCGGTCGTCGCCATGTGCGTGTACGCTTCGGGCACGAACACGTCGTCGGTCGTGTAGTCGATGCTGCCCGTGGCGCGCAGCCCGATCACGTCCCAGTTGTCGATGAGCTTGGCTTTGCCGACCGGCAGCACGAAGATCCGCGCCTCGTGCGTCCCCTCGATGAGGCCGAGCGTGTGGATGTGCGTGCCGTGCTTGATGCCGGAAGCGAAGCTCCACGAGCCCGAGAGGTTGAAACCGCCCTTCGTCGGTATCGCCGTGCCGGGGCGCGTGCCCTGCCCCGCGATCACGGGAAGCCGCGGCCCCGAGAACAGCTCCTTGACGGCCTCGTCCTTGAGATACGCGGCGCCCGTGCCGATCGCGAGCGACGCGGCCATGAGCACCCAGCCCGCCGACGGATCACCGTACGACACGTTCTCGATGACCTGAAGCGACGTGACGGGATCGAGCTCGAGTCCGCCGCGCAGCGAGCGCGGCGTCCACATGCCGAGCAGGCCCTCGCTGTGCAGGGCCTCGGCGACGGGCGGCGCGAGCTGCCCGAGCTCCTCGCTACGGGCCATATTTTCGCGCGCTAACGCGCCGACGCGCTTGGCCCGCTCCAAGACATTGGTCGTCGCGTCGTTCACTGCTGGGCTCCCGCGAGCACGCGTTGCAACGCGGGGCGTGTCGCCCAACGGCCGATGTACTGCTCGAAGACGGGCGTGCTCTCGATGCCCTTCGTCATGATGGCGAATTGGAGTTGCGAGCCCAGGTAGACATCGACGGCGCTGAAACGCTCGCCGAGGATGAACGGCCCCGGCGTCAGAGCCGTCGTGAGCGCCGCGAGCATGTCCTCGTACGTGCCGTACCCGAGCGCGCCGGGGCGCGCCGGCGGTCGCGCGAACAGCTTGTCGATGACGGCAGGCTCGACGCAGCCGACGCCGAACAAGAACCAACGCAAATACGTGCCGCGCTTGGGGTCGTCGAGGGCGGGCGCGAGGCCGGCCTTCGGGAACGCGTCGGCGAGATAGAGGCAGATCGCGACGACCTCCGTGACGACGACGCCGCGATGCACGATGGCCGGCACTTTGCCCATGGGGTTGATCGCGAGATACGACGGCGCTTTGTGCTCGCGCTTGTCGAAATCGAGGATCTTCATGTCGTACGGCACGCCGAGCTCCTCGAGGAGCCAATGCACGGTGCGACCGCGCGACTGTGGATGCGTATAGAACGTGATGTCAGCCATCGGGACGAGACTCTAGCGGCACCGCTGCCACTTGTGCAAACCTCTCGCGATGCCCCCGCAAGCGCGCCCGCGACGGACGCCAATACCGATCCCGCGCGGGGTCTGGGCGCTCGGCTTCGTGAGCCTGTTCATGGACGTCTCGTCGGAGATGATCCACGCGCTTTTGCCCGTGTTCCTCGTG
>DATFFV010000408.1:0-10045 GCA_035249885.1 Gammaproteobacteria bacterium
GGACTGCGGCGCGTTGACGTCGAGCTTGGCGTCGATCGCGGCGCGCAGCGCGGCGTGATCGCCGCGCATCGTCGCGTCCGCGACGTCGCTCGCGGCATACGAGCTCGCGCTCACGGCGAGCAGCGCGGCGAGGACGGCGAATGACGTTGACGAGCGCATGATCAGATGTTCTCCAGCCGGCCCGTGCTGTCGCCGAACGACTGCTCGTGGATGCCGTAGAAGTCGAGAACGCTGAGCAGCAGGTTGCCGGTGGGCACTGTCTTGCTCGGATAAGAGAGATGGCGGTTGCCCTCGAGCTGTCCCGAAGCCCCGCCGACGAGCACGTGCGGCACGTCGTAGTGCAGGTGCTGGTTCGAGTTGCCCATGTTCGAGCCGTAGAGCGTCAGGGAATGGTCGAGCAGCGTGCCGTCGCCTTCGGGGATCGACTTGAGCTTGGCGATGAAGTACGCGAGCGTGTCGACGTGGTAGCGGTTGAGGCGCGCGTACTGCGCCACGCGGCCCGGGTCCTCGGCATGATGCGAGCCGCCATGGAAGCTGATGTTCGTGCCGCTCTCGGGATACACGCGCCCCGTGAGGTCGCGCGCGTAGAGCAACGACGCGACGCGCGTGATGTCGGCCTGGAACGCGAGCGCCAGCAAATCGAATTGCAGCTTGATGTGCTCGTCGAACGACTCGGGCACGCCGTACGGCATGGCGATCGGCGGCGTCTCGTTCGATGCCTGCGTCGCGATCTCGAGCCGGCGCTCGATCTCGCGCACGTCCTGCAAGTACTGGTCGATGCGCACCCGGTCGGCGGGGCTCACTTGGGCCTCGAGGCCCGCGAGGCTGCCGGTCACCGAGTCGAGAATGCTGCGCTGCTGCGCGCGCCGCTGCTGGCGCTCGACGGCCGTGCCGCCCTCGCCGAACAGGCGCTCGAACACGACCTGCGGGTTGACCTGCATCGGCAGCGGCCGCACGGGCGTCGCCCAAGAGATCGTGTTCGTGTAGACGCAGCTATAGCCTTCGCCGCAGTTGCTCGCGTTGGCGCCCGGGTCCTCGACGGCTAGCTGCACGGACGGCAGGAGCGTCTCCTGCCCGATTTTCCGTGCGATGACTTGGTCGACGGTGGTGCCGGCTTCCACGTCGGCGCCCGTGGTCTTCTTCGGCTTCGCGGCGCACAGGAACGCCGAGGCCACGAAGTGGTCCGCGCCCGTGACCCCGGGCGGGTTCTCCGACGACTGCGACCAGAGGCCGCTCGTCAGCACCACGTGCTGCCGGAACGGCTCGAGCGGCTCGAAGATGAACGGGAACTTGAAGTTCCGTGCGTTGCCGTCGGGAATCCAATAGCCCGGAGCCGCGCCGTGCGGCACGAAGATGCCCGCGAAGCGCGTCGGGGTGAGCTCTTGCGCGCGCGCGACCGAGGACGTGGCCGGCAACATCGACTCGAGCAGCGGCAGCCCCAACGTGGCGCCGACGCCGCGCAGGAATGTCCTGCGGGGCAGCGACTTGTTGGTGATGAACGGCATGTCTACTCCTTCAGTCCACGACCGCCGCGGTCACGGCGGAGGCTTCCGATTCGTTGCGCGACGGCATCGCATCGGGCTTGCGGCTCGACAAGAACGGCTCGCTCTGCACGACGGCGACAATCAGCGACTGGAACCTGTTGTCGTCCTCGGCCGCGGCAGCCGCGATCCCGCGCACGACGGGCATGTCGTCATACTCGGTGCCGCGCCCGAGCGCGTACGTGAGCAACCGCTCGGTCACGTTGCGCACGAATTGCTCCTCGTAGCGCAGCAGGAACGCGCGCAGGTCGGCGGGGCCGGCGATCGGCGTGCCGTCATACATCACGCTCGTCGCATCGATGACGTTGTCGCCGTCCTTCGTGCGCCACCGCCCGATGGCGTCGAACTGCTCGAGCGCGAGGCCGATCGGATCCATGAGCTGGTGGCAGCCGACGCACGCGGGATTGGCGCGATGCGTCTCCATCTGCTCGCGCATCGTCGGGACGCGCGTGTTGCCCGCCGCATCTGCGGCCTGCGGCGGCAAATCTGGCACGTCCTCGGGCGGCGGCGGCGGCGGCACGCCGAGCAGGTTCTGGAGCACCCAGTAGCCGCGGATGACGGGCGACGTGCGCACGGGTTGCGACGACGTCGCGAGCAAGCTGCCTTTGCCGAGCAGGCCGCGGCGGGCGTCGAGCTCGTCGCCGAGCGTCACACGTTGGAAGCGGCTGCCGTAGACGCCCGGGATGCCGTAGTGCTTGGCAAGCCGCTCGTCGACGAACGTGTAGTCGGCCGTGATGAGCTCCGTGACGGGCCGGTTTTCGCGAATGAGGCTGTCGAACAGAAGCTCGGTTTCCTTGCGGAAGGACTGGCGCAGGTTGTCGTCGAAATCGGGGAACAGCGCCGCGACGGGCACGTGACCATCGAGCGCGCGCAGGTTGAGCCATTGGCCCGCGAAGTTCGCCGTGAGCGCCTCCGAGCGCGGGTCGGCGAGCATGCGCCGCGTCTGCTCCGCGAGCACGGCGGGATCGCGGAGCCGGCTCTGCTCCGCGAGCGCGAGCAACTCCTCGTCGGGGATGCTGCTCCAGAGGAAGAACGACAGCCGCGACGCGAGCTCGAGGTCGCCGACGGCGTAAACCTCGCCGGCCGTGAGCTCCGCGGGCTCGTGCTCGATGCGATAGATGAACTTCGGCTCTGTCAGCAGCCGCTGGAGTGCGAGCTCGATGCCCGCCTCGAAGTCATTTGCGGCGCTGCCCGTGCGATAGAACTCGAGCAGCGTCTCGACGTCGGCGTCCGTGACGTTGCCGCGGTACGCGCGGCGCGCGAGGTGGGTCAGGATCTCGCGCGCGCAGGCCTCCGCGGCCGCGGGTGCGTCGGGCGTGCACGCGAGCACCGCCTGGCGGCTCGGCGTGTCGCTGACGCCCGTGGGATCGTACGGGCCGTCGATGCGCACGCTGCCGATGTGCGGATAGAACGAGAAGCCCGGCAGACCGCCCGTCTCGATGGTGCTGCGCTCGAAGGCGCGGTTGATGTCGAGGCCGGGTGCGTAGTTCGTTGCGAGAAACGTGACGCCCACTTGGTGCGGGCCGGCCGTCACGGGCACGCGCACGTCGATGGTTCGAAGCTGGCCGCTGCCGCCGCCGAAGCCGCGATCGAGATTGAACGCCTGGTCCCAGTCGACGAGCGCCACGCGCGCGCCGTCGAGCAGGATCTCGAGCTGCTCGCCGCGGATCTCGCCGAACGGCCGGAAGTTGCCCATGTTGCCGAGGTTCACCGAGTACACCTTGAAGTTGTACTCGGCATCGACCGGGAACGTGTGGTCGATGAGGATACCGCCGCGTGTGCCGAACGGCAGACCCTCGACGTGATAGTTCTGCGTGGCGTCGGCCGCCACGCGGTACATCGCCTGCGTCGGCGCCTCGGCGCGGCCGAGCGCGAGCCGGCTGATCTTGCCTGCGGCGCCGAGGTACGCCTCGAGCAGCGCCGGCGACAGTGCGAGTGTGCCCGCTTGGTTGTCGAAGCCGCGGCTCACGTCGTCGGCGGGCAGGAAAGCCGCCGCATCGATGTCGAGCGCGAGCAGGTCGCGAATCGCGTTGCCGTACTCCACGCGGTTGAGCCGGTGCAGGCCCGGCGGCGCCAAGCCGGCGGTTTTGGGGGCCGCGTCGATCTCGCTCTCGATGAAGCTCGCGAGCGCCGCATAATTCTCGTGCTCGGGGCGCAGCTCGCCGGCGGGCGGCATGATGCCGGCGCGCAGCTTGCGGATGACCCGCTCCCACTTGTCGGGGTTCGAGGCGACTTCCGTGAGCCGCACCGGCTCGAGGGCGAGACCGCCGGCCCGCTCCGCCTGGCTGTGGCAGTCGAGGCAGTACTTCTCGAGCGTGGCCTGGTGCTCGGCGATGAGCTCCTCGCGCGACGGCTCGCACGCCGCGCCGAGCAGCGCGAGGGCGCCGAGCCCGAGCATCCGGAGCGCTCTGCGATCCATTATCGCGTTCCTCACCGCCAATCCTTGCTCCATTAGCCTATAACCCTGCGGCTCTCACTTTAGCGCAGCGCCGTCACGCTGCTCGTAGTCCTAAAATCTGCCGCGCGTCGGCCGGCGTCGCCACGGGACGGCCGAATCGGTCGGCGAGCTTCGCGACGCGCGCGACGAGCTCGGCGTTGCTGACCGCGAGCCGCTCCTTGTCGAACCGCAAGTTGTCCTCGAGGCCGGTGCGGCAGTGGCCGCCGAGCTCGAACGCCCATTCGTTGACCGTGAGCTGATGCCGGCCGATGCCCGCCGCCGTCCACGTGGCGCCCGGCAGCACGCGCGTGAGCTGCTCGAGCTCGAACTCGAGCACTTGCCGATCCGCGGGCAGCGCGCCCGGGATACCGAGCACGAACTGCACGTGCACGGGCGCCTTGAGCAAACCGTCGGCCACGAGCTTGGCCGCGTTATAGAGCATCGCGAGATCGAAGATCTCGACTTCGGCTTTGATGTCGTGGGCGAGCATGCTCGTCGCGAGCTCGTGGATCAGCGTCGGGTGATTCTCGTAGACGATCTTCTGGAAGTTCACCGAGCCCGTCGTCAGCGACGCCATCTCGGGCTTGAGGTACAGCATACCGCCGCGCTCCTTACCCGTGCCGCTGCGCCCGCCCGTCGAGAACTGCACGATCATGTCGGGGCAGTGCTTGCGAACGCCCGCGAGGAAGCGCGCGAATTTCTCGGGATCCGACGTCGTCGTGCCGTCGTCGTTGCGCACGTGGACGTGCACGAGGGCCGCACCGGCTTCATGGGCCGCGTGCGTCGACTCGATCTGCTCCGCGACCGTGATCGGCACCGCCGGGCTGTCCTTTTTCGTCGGCACGGAGCCCGTAATGGCCACGGTGATGATGCACGGCGTGCTCATGCAGAACCGCCTCTCCTCGCCAGGGGTAACGGCGCGCGTGCCGTCATGATCATTGTAGTCGGGCGACCGTGCGCGCCACTACGGCCGGAGCGCCTTGCCAACGCCGAAACGGGGGCTATGCTGCACCCCTTAATGTTTCTTGACGGAGTCTGACCGATGCCGACGCTCACGCTCGCCCAAGCCACTGAGATCGTCGCCAAGGCGCTCGAGAAAGCGCGCGCGATGAAGATCAAGCCCGTGACGGTCGTCGTGCTCGACGAAGCGGGACATTTGAAGGCGATGCAGCGTGAGGACGGTGTGAGCATGTTCCGCTTCGACGTCGCCACGGGTAAAGCGTGGGCCGCCGTGGGCATGGGCGCCTCGAGCCGCGCGCTCGCGGGCCGCGCCAAGGACAACCCGAATTTCTTTATCACGCTCGCGGCCACGGCCGGCGGTAAGTTCCTGCCGCAGATCGGCGGCGTGCTGATTCGCGACGCGAGCGGCGCGATCCTCGGCGCCGCGGGCGCGAGCGGCGGCACGGGCGAGGAAGACGAAGCCGTGTGCGCGCACGGTATCGAGCAGGCGGGGCTCGTCGCCGATGCGAAGCCCTAACCAGGAGGTGCCGGTGTTACGGTTTCGGTTGAACCGACGTGCCGGTGTTTCGGTTGAACCGAAACCGTAACACCGGCACCTCTTTGTATGAGATCGTCTGCGAAGAACTTGAGTCTGGCTTTCGGCCTCGTCGTCATTGGCGTAGCCATTGCCCTCCTGGGCATCTACGTCGGTGAGCTCGATGACGCACCCGGCGCCGCGGTTGGGGGCATCGTGCTCATGATCGTCGCGGTGGCGTTCGCCGTGAGAATCGCGCGGCGCAAGACGTAGCGCCCTAAATTTTGAGGTGCGCAAGGATGGCCTCGACATCGCTCAAGTCGTCGTACGCAACGGGATGCGGAACGCCGCGCCCCACGGCCACGAAGTCGTAGCCGAGCTCGGCGCTCGCGCGCCGGTCCCACGCCCCATCGCCGAAATACGTCGCGCGCTGGAACGACACCCCGCCCAAGGCCCGCCGCGCGGCCAACCGCATGATGTCCGTGCGCGCTCGCGCATCGGAGCTGCTCGCAAGCCCAACGTCGCCAACGTCGATACCTACGTGCTGCAGCTTCAGGCGAGCTGTGGGCTCCCAGCCGCCCGTAGCAATCGCGACGCAAACGTGCGGTAGGCCGAGCAACCGCTCGACGAGGCGCTTCGCTCCCGCAATCTCGCGCACGGCCGCCGGCTCGCGTTCCACGTAGTCGCGAACGAGCCCGACGAATCGCTGCTGGACGCGCGCTGCGAGCGCGGCGCGGTCACGATCGAACCGCGCGTCGCGGAGCAGCTGCTCGAGGATTCCGCTATCGCTGACGTGCTCGTAGCGGTCCCACGCGCGGTCGACTGCGATGCCGAGCTCGCCCTCCACGGCACGTGCGTACAAATCCGCGTCGAAACCCGCCGAATCGACGAGCGTGCCGTCGATGTCGAACATCACGAGGTGCATCTATGCGGCGCGAACCCACCGGATGAGCGTCTTGAGGTCCGGCGGCTTACCGAACATCAAGAGGCCGACGCGGAACACCTTCGCGGCCATCCACAGCGCGCCATAAGCCGCGGCGGCGCCGACCCCGATCGACAACCAGACCTGCCAGGCCGCCGGCGGGGTCGACGAACCGAGGCGCAGCAACATCCCGAAGCTGTTGAGCGGCGGCACGAAGCTCACGACGACGGCGAGCGTCGAGTTCGGGTCGCGCGCGATCGGCATCATGAGGAACCAAGGCACCATCATGACGAACATGAGCGGCATCATGAGCGACTGCGCCTCGCGCATGTCGTTGACGGCCGCGCCGATGGCCATCATGAGCGACCCAATCGTAAAGAACGAGATCAAGAAGAAGATGAGCAGATAGAGGATCAGCAACAGGTCGAGCTCGCCGAACAGCGAGAACGCCGCGAGCACGGTGAGACCCATACCGAGATAGAGGCTCATCGCGAGCAGGCTGATGCCCATGTGGCCGAGCAGCTTGCCGCCCATGAGCTCGACGGGCGAGACGGCCGAGAGCAGCACCTCGATCACGCGGTTCGACTTCTCCTCGACCGTGGTCGTGAGCAGGCCCTGACCGCCGAACATGACGCCGATGATCAATAACGACATGAACACGATGGGCACGATGAAACCGACACCGAACACCGTGTCGCGCTCGCCGTCGGCGCCGATGGTCACGGAGTCCACGCGCGGCACGGTCGTGAGGCTCGTGAGCTCGTCGCGGTCGAGGCCACGCGCCGCGACGCGCGCGTCGATGATCGCGTCGCGCATCACGCTCTGCACGGCGATCTCGATGCGGTCGTCTTGCCGCGGCGGCACGTAGAGATCGTAGCTGCCGAACGTCGCCTCGCCGGCTGATGGCGAGACGGCATCGCCGTGCACGACGATGAGTGCGACGTGCCGCGCGCCGCCGAGCTCTTCCTCGTTGAGCCAAAGCTTGGCCTGCTCGACATCCGTGCTTGCGCCGCGCTCGACGAGCGTGAGGCGCGTCGTGGAGCTGATCGCATCGATGATCGCGTTGTTGGCGCCGCCGGCGCGCGCGCGATCGACGATCGCCGAGATCGCGGTCGCCGAACGCCGCTCGGCCATGCCCTCGCCCGCCCGGCGCGCCACGACGCCCGTCGAGTCGATGATGGCGACCTGGCCCTCGATCAAGAAGTCGCGATTGGCGAACAACCGCGGCATGACGAGCGCCACGATCGCGCCGAGGACCGGCACTACGAGCAAGCCGATGATGAAACCTTTCGTGAACACCGTGGCGACGAACTCGCGCACCGCGATTACCCAGACCTTGGTCATGCCGCGCGCTCCCCGGCGTCTTGCCCACCCTCGCTGCCCGCGACGATGCCGACGAACACGTCCTCGAGGCTCGGCCGCTTGAGCTCGATGCGGGCCACGGGCACGGCCGCGACGACGCTGCCCATTGCACGCGCCGCGTCGGCACCCTCGCGCAGCCTGACCTCGTAACCGCCGTCGGCCGCGGTGCAACCCTCGACCTCGGGCAGCGCCCGCACGGCGTTCACGTCGGCGCGCGGCTCGAGCGTCTCGAAGCGCAGCACGCGCGAATCCTGCGGCCGCAGGATCGTGTGCACGGGGTCGTCGAGCACCTTGCGGCCGCGATGGATCATGACGACGTGATCGCAGATTTCCTCCGCCTGCGGCATCACGTGCGTCGAGAACAGCACGGTCGCGCCGCGCCGGTGCTCGGCGAGGATCTGCTCGCGCAGCAGCCGCGTGCTCACAGGGTCGAGGCCGCTGAACGGCTCGTCGAGGATCAGGAGATCGGGCTCGTGAATGATCGCGGCCAAAAACTGGATCTTCTGCGACATGCCCTTCGAGAGCTCCTCGCAGCGCTTGTTCTCGACGCCCGTGAGGCCGATGCGCTCGATGGCCGCGCGGACGCGATCGTTCAAGCCCCGCTCGGGCAGGCCCTTCAAGCGCGCGATATAGGTGAGATACGCGGCCACCTTCATCTTGCGATAGACGCCGCGTTCCTCGGGCAGATAGCCGATGCGGTCTTTGGCCTCGAGGGCCGACGCGTGCCCGAGCACGCGCAGCTCACCGGCATCGGGCAGCAGGATCGACATGATCATGCGGATCGTCGTGGTCTTGCCCGCGCCGTTCGGGCCGATGAAGCCGTAGATCCCGCCGCGCGGAATCGTGAGATCGAGCCGCTCGACGGCCGTCAGCGCGCCGAAGGTCTTCGTCACACCGCGAACTTCGATCGCGGCGTCACCGGTCTGCATGGGATTCCCCGCCAGGCTGTAGAGCCGGAGCGCAGCTCACCACAGTCGGGCGGCACGCTCAAGCACCGAGTGCTATGTCGGAAGATCTTGCGTGGATCCGGATCGTC
Source organism: Gammaproteobacteria bacterium (assembly GCA_035249885.1). Lineage (GTDB taxonomy): Bacteria > Pseudomonadota > Gammaproteobacteria > Steroidobacterales > Rariloculaceae > FEN-1219. Next base: position 8,773 of record DATFFV010000408.1, read on the forward strand.
CGCCTGGCCCCTGGCGTGTTGTCAGAGCGTTCCAACCAATATGATGAAAGCGGTTGCGTCCGAGGCATCAATGAGAATACGCGCACCGGAGTTGGTCGCCGGCCACGCTCATCACCGCGAAGTCGCAACCGCCAAGAAATGCCGCCCACGGCTATGGAAATAGTTGCCGGCCTAACGCCGTAGGAGACGAATTCGGCCGACCCGAGTGCTTCCGACCGATTGAGCAAAAATCGCCCGTGCGAGCTGGGCGTGATGATTACCGTACTAGTTGAGACGTAGCACACTTAGAACGCCATCGTGACGAACAGACAGTATCCAAGAGTACTTACCATCGAAGATGTCAATGTCGTCGGAGCTTGGGTACCAGATACTCGCGAAATAGGTACTCAGATCGTCGACGTTCATCTCATCGATCTCGTCGAACCGGTGCCAGTTGATGAAGACCCGATCGCTTGGGGAAATCCCGAGTGAGTGAAGGCAAGCTTTCAGGTCAAAGCCGGTAGCTTCGGCGTTCGGCCTATCGAGCACCTTCTGTCGATCACCCAGTATTTCCAAGAGCGATCCTGCATCGGGGATAAGCGCCAGCCCAAGCGCTCGGGCGACATTTTGCCGGATCAACGCTGTATCGATCGCCGTGAGTGACCGAAACGCGGGAAACCCATCCGCGGGGTGCTCCCGCACAAAGTGATCGATCTTCAGTTTGTCCATGAGGGAACCTCAACCGATAATCGTTGCAACGAACTTATTGGGCTACTCCGGACAGTCGTCGCTTTGCTGCTGTTCATTGTCTGGTACTCCATCACCGTCGCAGTCAATTTCGCCGCATCCGAACCCGGACGGAAGAAGAAACCAGGGGGTGAGCAGATCGAGTATCTGGACGCTCCCTCGTTGTTTGATCGGGACTGCACCGCTCTTTCCTCTGCCCGACGATCTACTGCCTTTTGTGTAATCCCAGTAGTTGATGTGGGGCCCCTTCTCGGCGGGGTTCGTCGTTTTCGGGTGCCCCTCACGGTCGAGTCGGTAACCTCTGACGCTGTCACCACGTTGCGGTTGATCGTGCTGTCCTGGCTTGCCCTTCGGCAGCCTCCCTCCGACGCGTCGGTGGACTTCGCGCAAGGGCCTCCTTCAGACCGCTCAAGCTGATCGTGCCGTCTCGGTCGATGTTGGCTAATGGACTCCCGGCGACGTAGCTGTAGGTGTCGATCCCACCGTTCAGCCCAATCGGATCGCTCTCGACATAGCGCCCCGTAACCGCGTCGTAATCGCGGAAGTA
>DATFFV010000409.1:0-3036 GCA_035249885.1 Gammaproteobacteria bacterium
CTGGCGCACTCGGAACGGGCAAGGCTGCTGTCGAAGGTAGCCGACGTGCTCGCGGCGCGGCAGAAGGAATTCCAGGAAGCGCTCATCGACGAGGGCGGCGCCTGGGTCGGCAAGACCATGTTCGAGACGGGCTACAGCATCGGCGTCTATCGCGCCGCGGCCGCGGCGGCCTATCAGGTCAACGGCGAGATCCTGCCGTCCGATCACGGCAAGTTGAGCCTCGTCGTGCGCGAGCCCCTCGGCGTCGTCTCCGTGATCTCGCCGTGGAATTTCCCGTTGATTCTCTCGTCGCGCGGCTTCGCCGTCGCGCTCGCCGTCGGCAACACGGTCGTGCTCAAGCCGTCCGAGGAGACGCCCGTGGCGGGCGGCTTACTCATCGCCGAGGTGCTCGAGGAGGCCGGCATTCCGAAAGGCGTCTTCAACGTCGTCACGTGCTCGCGCGACAACGTCGCCGCCGTCGGCGACGAGCTCATCTCGAACCCCGCCGTGCGCGGCATCAGCTTCACGGGCTCGACGGCCGTCGGCAGCCAGGTCGCCGCGAAGGCCGGAGGCCTGCTCAAGAAATGCTGCGTCGAGCTCGGCGGCAAGGACGCGCTCATCGTGCTCGACGACGCCGACATCGAGCACGCCGTCAATGCCGCGACGTTCGGCTCGTTCATGCATCAAGGGCAGATCTGCATGTCCGTCGAGCGCGTCATCGTGCACAAAGACGTCGCGAAGGAGTTCACGGAGAAATTCGTCGCCAACACGAAAAAGCTCAAGGTGGGCAACCCGCGCGAGATGGCCAATTGCATCGGGCCCATCATCAACCAGAAACAGCTCGACAAAATCCGCGACCAGGTCGAGGACGCCGTCGCCAAAGGGGCGAAGGTACTCTGCGGCGGCAAGCACAAGGGTCTGTTCTTCGAGCCGACCGTGCTCACCAACATCACGCGCGACATGAAGGTGATGCGCGAGGAAACGTTCGGACCCATAGCGCCCGTCATCACCGTCGGCAGCGTCGACGAGGCTATCGAAGTCGCCAACGACTCCGAGTATGGGCTTTCCGCCGGCATCATCACGCGCAACGAGGAGCGTGGTCTCGCGATCGCGCGGCGGCTCCACACGGGCATGGCCCACATCAACGACAGCTCGGTCAACGACGAGCCGCACGTGCCGTTCGGCGGCGTGCGCTGGAGCGGCCTGGGACGGCACGGCGGCAAGGCCGGAATCGATCAGTTCACCGAGATGCGTTGGATCACGCTCGAGCGCGGCGGGCGACATTATCCGCCACCGTTCATGATGAGCCCGGGTCACTAGGCCGCTGCGCGCAGCGCGATTTGCGCAGCCGAACCCATCGGTCCTCCGCTATGCCGGGCCGCGGGCCATGGCGTATACTCCAAAACCCTTTTTCGGGTCCTGGCGCTGATTAGGAGAACAACTTAAATGCCAAAACAAGTCGTAAAAACAGTCCTCCCGACAACCATGGTCGGGTCCTATCCCCGGCCGGGTTGGTTCAAGCAGCAGCTGCTGGGCCGCGACATCCGCGTCGCGTTCAAGGAGGTCTCGCACGAAGAGGCGTACCAGGACGCCGTCGCCACGGTCATCAACGATCAGATCGAGGCCGGCCTCGACATCGTCACCGACGGCAACATGTGGTACGACGACTACGTCGGCGTCATCGGCTCGTTCTGTTGGTATCTCTACGAGCGCATTCCGGGGTTCGAGCCCACGCGTAATCCGCACCCGTCGGCGGTCGGCTCGGGTCCGAGCACCTACAAAACGATCATCGACGACTGGGGCGGCGTGATCAACAACGGCCCCGTGGACAAGGCGCCCGACGCATTGCGTTGGCCCGATCTCTACGACATCGCGCAGAAGGCCGCGGGTAAGGTCCCCGTCAAGGTTTCGATCGGCGCCGGTCCGGCGAACCTCGCCTGGCACGTCTACTTCAACAAGGACACGTACTACAAGAGCGCCAAGGAGCTCACGTTCGCCCTCTGCCCCCTCTTCAACAAGGAGATGAAGGAGCTCGTGAAGCACGGCGCGAAGTACTTGCAGATCGAGGACCTCGGCGCGTGGTTGCCCTTGTTCTCGAATAACAAGGACGACTACAAGTGGATTCGCGAAAGCATCGAGATGATGTGCGACGGCGTCGACGCGAAGATCGGCTGGCACTTCTGCTTCGGCAACGCCTGGGGTAACGACATCCTCTCCGCGAACTTCCCGGAGGGCTACCAGACCGTGCTGCCCTACTTCTGGAACACCGAGGGCGTCGACGAGTTCGTGCTCGACTATGCCAACCGCCACATGGCGGGCGTCGAGTTCCTGAAAAACTGCCCGAAGAACAAGGGCGTGCAGGTCGGTGTGCTCGACATCCGCACGAGCATGGTCGAGACGCCGAACATGATCGCCGATCGCATCCGCACGACGCTGAAGGGTGGTGTCACACCCGAGCAGCTGACGCTGTCGACGGACTGCGGCATGAAGCCGCTCGCCCGGATGGTGTCCAAGATGAAGCTCCGCTCTTTGACCGAGGGCGCCGCGATCGTCCGCAAGGAGATAGCCGGCTAACGCGCGAGCGCCGCGCGCAGCCGCTTCTCCATGCGCGCGTCGAACTGCTCGCGCGTCACGTCGAGGGCGGCGCGAATGCGGCCGCGCGCGATCTCCTTGCGCGTGCGCGCCGGGAGGGCCGTCGCATAGTGCGAGAGCCCGCCGCGCGTCGCACGGTGAAGACCCGCGAGCGCGCGCAGGCAACCTTGCTGGTCGGGCGACCGGAGGTGCAAGTCGAGGAGCGCCGCGACGACCTCCGCTCGATCGCCGTCATCGAGGTGCGGGCTCGACACGAGGGCCTCGCCCCAGGCATCGAACCAGGGCCCGACGGGCAATAGCAGCTCGCGGCTGCGGCGCAGCGCCCGTGGCTTGCGCAGCGCGAGAAAACGGTGGTTCTCGAGCGCCATGAGCTCCTTGTTGAGCGCACCCGCACGCACGAAGCTTGCGCGGCCCTGCGGCGCATCGGCATGCCCGAGGCGCGTGTAGCGCTCCACGTAGCCCCGC
>DATFFV010000410.1:0-6406 GCA_035249885.1 Gammaproteobacteria bacterium
CGCAGCACGATCTTCGCGCCGGTCTTCTCGGCGTCGCACTGCTGCAGGCCGAGGGCGCCATCGACCTCGACACGTACGTCGACGACGAGAAGACCGGTGCGAAGATCGTGCTGCGCGCGCTCGAGGAGCGGCTCGCCGCGCTCGACGGCGTGCTGATACCCGAAGGGGTGCGCGCGACGCTCACCCGCAACTACGGCAAGACTGCCGACGACAAAGCCCGCACGCTCATCGGCAAGCTGATCTTCGCGACCTCCGCCGTCGTGCTGCTCGTGCTGCTCGCGCTCGGCTGGCGCGAAGCCGTCGTGGTCGGTGCGGCCGTGGTGCTCACGCTGGCCGTCACGCTGTTCGCGTCCTGGGTGTGGGGGTTCACGATCAACCGCGTGTCGTTGTTCGCGCTGATCTTCTCGATCGGCATCCTCGTCGACGACGCAATCGTCGTCGTCGAGAACGTGCACCGTCATATGGCGATGGGCGGCAGGACCCTGCACGAGGCCATTCCGCGCGCCGTCGACGAGGTCGGCGGGCCGACGATTCTCGCGACGTTCACCGTGATCGCGGCGTTGCTGCCGATGGCGTTCGTCTCGGGCCTCATGGGGCCCTACATGAGCCCGATCCCGATCAACGCGAGCACGGGCATGCTGCTGTCGCTCGCCGTGGCGCTCGTCGTGACGCCGTGGCTGGCCGAGAAGCTGCTGCGATCGCACGCGCACGCGCCCGCCGAGCGCGAGGCCGCGCTCGAGCCCTTGTTCCGCCGCGTCGTCGGCCGGTTCCTGGGCGGCGCGGGAAGCCGACGCGCGCGCCACCGGCTCTACGGCGGCGTCGCGGTCGCGATCGTGCTCGCCATGGGGCTCGTTGCCGTGCAGCTCGTCGTGCTCAAGATGCTGCCGTTCGACAACAAGTCGGAGCTCCAGGTCGTCGTCGACATGCCCGAGGGGACGTCCGTCGAGGGCACCGCGCGCGTGCTCGACGAGCTCGCGACGCACCTGCGCACGGTACCGGAAGTCAGGGACTACGAGACCTACGCGGGCACGGCGTCGCCGATCAACTTCAACGGGCTCGTGCGGCAGTATTACCTGCGCGCCGGCGCCAACGTCGGCGACATCCAGGTCAATCTCGTGGACAAGGAGCTCCGTGATCGCCAAAGCCACGACATCGCGCGCAGCCTGCGCGCGCCGCTCGTCGCGATCGGCAGAAAACACGGCGCGTCGGTCAAAATCGTCGAGGTGCCACCGGGCCCGCCCGTGCAAGCGCCGCTCGTCGCCGAGATCTACGGTCCCGATTACGAGGGCCAGCTCCGGCTCGCAACGCAGCTGAACGCCCTATTCGCGGCCACCGAGGACATCGTCGACGTCGACGACAGCGTCGAGACGGCGGCGCCGCGCTGGGTGTTCGAGGTCGATCGGCACAAAGCCGCGCTGCTCGGCGTCGCGCAGACCGACGTCACGCGCGCGCTCTCGGCCGCGATCGGCGGCGAGGACGTCGCGTACCTGCACGACGAGCACGCCAAGTATCCGATCCCGATTCGGCTCGAGCTGCCCGTGGCCGACAAAGCCGAGCTCGACAACCTGCTCATGCTGCGCGTCGCCGGCCGCGACGGCCGGCTCGTGCCGCTCGCGGAGCTCGTCCGCGCCGTCGACAGCCAGTGGGAAAAGACGATCTACCACAAAGATCTCTTGCCGGTCGCATTCGTCACGGCCGACATGGCCGGCGAGCTCGACAGCCCGCTCTACGGCATGTTGAGCCTCGCGGGCCGCATCGCCGACGAGCCGCCGGGCGGTCGCGAGCTGCCGCAACGCTACGTTACGCAGCCGACCGATACCTACGACTACACGTTGAAGTGGGACGGCGAGTGGCAAGTCACCTACGACACGTTCCGCGACATGGGGCTGGCCTACAGCGTCGGCCTGATCCTCATCTATCTGCTCGTCGTCGCACAGTTCCGTTCGTACTCCGTGCCGCTCGTGATCATGGCGCCGATCCCGCTCACGATCATCGGCGTCATGCCGGGCCACGCACTGCTCGGCGCGCAGTTCACGGCCACGTCGATGATCGGCATGATCGCGCTCGCCGGCATCATCGTGCGCAACTCGATCCTGCTCGTCGACTTCGTCAATCAGGAGCTCGCGGCCGGCGCCTCGCTCGAGACGGCCGTGATCCGCGCGGGGGCCGTGCGCGCGAAGCCGATCGCGCTGACTGCGCTCGCGGCCGTGCTCGGCGCCTTCTTCATCCTCGACGACCCCATCTTCAACGGCCTCGCTGTGTCGCTGATCTTCGGCATCTTGATCTCGACGTTGCTGACACTCGTCGTGATTCCTGTTCTCTACTACGCTCTCCGTGGGCGCCAAACGCCGTCACCGCCCGCCACGGGAGAGCCCCATGCCGACTGACGCTGCGACGATCCAAGTACGCATTCACGAGCTGCGCCAGCTCTTCAACTCGATGGATCCCTCGCCGTTTCGCGAGCGCGATCTCGATCCGGACTGCGAGGAGTTCATCGTCTCCTGGGCGCGCGAGCTGCCGCTCGATCGGCCTTTGCGCGTCGAGATTCGCATCGACCGCGAGCGCCCATCGACGACTCTGCTCGCCGACGTGCCGCCCGCGGTCCGCAGTCATTTCGCGCGCGAGGCGAGCCTCCAGGATCTGCGCCACCGCCGCCTGATCCGCGAGGGCCGGCTGAGCCTCATGATCGGCCTCGCGACACTCGTGCTCTGCATCGGCGCGGCCACGTTCGTCCCAACCGAGACCCTCGGCACACCGGGCGAGATCCTGCGCGAAAGCCTCATCATCGCGGGCTGGGTCGTCATGTGGCATCCGCTCGAGGTGCTGCTGTATGGGCTCTGGCCCGTCGTGCGCGAGCGGCGGCTCCTCGACAGGCTCGCGGCCGCCGAGGTCGAGCTCTCGACGCCGGCCACGGCGACGGCAGGCGCGCCGAGCGCGTAGAGTCTGTCTCGATGACCGCGATCGAGAGCTTTTTCGGCATCGATACGGCGCTCTGGCATCGGCTCGCCATCGCGCTCGGCATCGGCTTGATTGTGGGCCTCGAGCGCGGCTGGAAAACGCGTGACCAGCACGGCGGCCAGCGGCTCGCTGGACTGCGCACCTTCGCCGTCACGGCACTGTGTGGCGGCGTGCTCGCCGCGATATCGCTGCCCGACCGGTTCGCCGTGCTGGCCGCCGGCACGCTCGTCGTGGGAGCACTGGTCGTCGGCGGCTATCTGATCACGGTGCGCGAGCAGCGTGACTTCGGCATGACGACCGAGCTCGCGATGCTGACGACCTTCGGCCTCGGCGCGGTTGCCGTGCTCGGCGCGCCGTTCGAAGCCACGGCCGCCGCGATCGTCATGGCCCTGCTGCTCGGCTTCAAGGCCGAGTTCCATGCGGCCATCGAGAAGCTCGAGCGCCAAGAGCTCCTCGCGACGCTGCAGCTCGCGGCCATCGCGGCCGTATTGCTGCCGCTGCTGCCGAATCGCGATCTCGGCCCGTGGGGCGCCGTCAATCCGCGCGTCGTCGGCATGCTCGTGCTGTTGATCGCCGGACTCTCGTACGTCGGCTACTTCGCCGTGCGGACGCTCGGCGCGCGCCTGGGCCTCACACTGACGGCGCTGTTCGGGGGCTTGAGCTCGTCGACAGCCGTGACCGTTGCGTACGCGCGCCGCGCGCGTACCGAGACCGCGCACCGCGTCCTCCTTGGCGCCGGCATCCTGCTCGCCGCAGCCACGATGGTGCCGCGCCTCGTCGTCGAGCTCTCGGCCGTCAACCGCTCGTTGTTGGCGGCGCTCGCGCCGACGTTCGCGGCGCTCATGCTCGTGCCGCTCGTTGCCGTGCTCTATGTCGTAGTCAGCCGGCGGCACGGGACGGCGTCGGGCGGCCTCGAGCTCAGCAATCCGCTACAACTTCGGGCGGCGCTCGGGTTCGGCGCGCTGCTCATCGTCTTGTTCGTCGCCACCGAGGGACTGCGCCGGTGGCTCGGCGATACGGGAACTTACGCGGTGGCCGCCATCGCGGCAGTGCTCGACGTCGATGCCGTGACGCTCGCGATGGCTGAAGACGCGGCTCGCGGCACGCTCGACCCCCTGACGGCGCAGCGCGCGATCGCGCTCGCCGCGCTCGTCAACACGGGCGCCAAAGGCGTCCTGGCGGCGGCGTTCGGCGGTGTTCCGATGCTGCGCTCCGCATCGGCCGTGCTCGGCGCCGCGCTGCTCGCCGGAGCCGTCACCGCGATCGTTACGCTCGGCGCCTAGCGGTCCGAATCGGCGTCTTGCGCTTCGTTCTCGCGCAGATGGTCCATCATCTCTCGCATCAGCTGCTGCATGGATTCCATGCGGTCCTGCATCGTGCGCATGCGCTGCTGCATCATTCCGTTCTGCGCCTGCATCTCCTGCATGCGGCAGGTCAGATCGCCCTCGGCGCACCGAGTCGTGCGCTCGGCGGCGTCCGGCTCTTGGCCCATGCGACCCATCATCTGCATGTGCTGCTGCATGCTTTGCATGTGCTCGTGCATGAGCCGTTGACGCTCTTCCGTGTCCTGCGCTGCATGAATGCGCGCCATCTGCTCGCGCATCGCCTGCATGCGCTCGTGCATCGCGGACATCGATTGCCCGTCCGGTGCGGCCTCGCCCGACGCCTGCGCGTGCTGCTCGTGCTCCGAAGCCTGCCCTTCGGGCACAGAGCGATTCTGCGCGGCGGCGGCGAACGCCAGCGACAACGCGCACACCGGCAAAGCGGTCCAATACTTGTTCATGTTCACTTCCTCCGTTCGACTCTCAGTTCCTCCGGCCCTAGGCGCAGCGGTTCTTTGAACCGCAGCGTCTCGACGGTCTCGTCCGCCGAAACGATCTCGAGGCCGACGAGCCCGCGCTCCGTCTCTTCGAGGTGCATCTCGCGCGGAGCGACGATCGAGTGGCCGATACCTTCGAGCGCGATTTCCAGCACGTCGCCGCGCGCGTCGAAGACGACGCCGAGCAGCGGCAACCAGCGCGCTTGGACGCGATCGCCGAGCTCGAGCGACGCGACGTCGAGCTCGACGCTTCGGCCGGCGATCTCTTTCGAGACGCGATCGCAGTAACGGCGCCATTCGGCTCGGGCGAGAGCACGCGTTCTCATCAACAACCTCCTCGCGAGCACTGCGCCCGCGAGCTCAGTAGATGCCGTCCGCGCTGCCGCGCCCAGTACGGCTTGTACCTACCGCTAGCCCTGCGTAAGCCGCAGCACCTCCGGGGACTGCGGAAAACCCGTATGGCACGTCCCGGGGCCCCGGCGCACAATCTTGCGAGCCATCTTCACCACAAACGATGCCTGTCGTGCGTTCGCCGACTACCTCGACGACTCGGTTGCTATCGACGATGGGGCGACGCCGTCAGCTAGGACCAAAAAGGAGATAGCTCATGGCCAGCGACGCTCTTGCCGACAACACGCTCGCCGTCGTGCTCGCCGGAGGTAACGGTACCCGTCTCGATCCACTCACACGCCACGTCTGCAAACCCGCGTTGCCGTTCGGCGGCGCCTTCCGCGCCATCGACTTCACGCTGTCGAACTGCGTGAATTCCGGCGTGCGCGCCATCGGCGTTGCGACGCAGTACAAGCCGGCGGCGCTGCTCGCGCATCTCGCCGGGACTTGGAACGGCGCGCCGGGCGACTCCGTCGTCGTTCCTTGGCCCGCCGACGAGCGCGCGCCGAACGGCGGCTACGGCGGCACCGCGGACGCCGTCTATCGCAATCTCGAGCTCATCGACGACTTCGATCCGAGGCTCGTGCTCGTTCTCGCCGGCGATCACGTCTACCAGATGGACTACCGGGCCATGCTCGAAGAGCATTGCGCTCGCGGCGCCGACGTCACGGTAGGCTGCGTCGACGTGGCCGCGGAGGACGCACGCCACTTCGGCATCTTGGCCGTCGGCGACGATGGGCGCATCGAACGCTTCGTCGAGAAGCCGCAGTCGAAAGCGGAGTTGCCGCAAGCCGCCGGCGACATCGTGTTGGCTTCGATGGGCATCTACGTCTTCAGCGCGGATTTCCTCGCGCGAGCACTGACGCTCGACGCGCTCACGCCGGGATCGCGCCACGACTTCGGCACCGACATCTTCCCAAGACTCATCCGCAACGCGCGCGCATTCGCTCATGCGTTCCTTGGCCGCGACGGTTCGACGGCTCCCTACTGGCGCGACATCGGTACGCTGCGCGCGTATTGGCAGGCGCACATGGACCTCGTCGGGCCGACCCCCCTGCTCACGCTCGACGATGCGACGTGGCCGGTCGGGACCGTTGCCGAGACACCGCAAAGGATCCCGGCGGCAACGGTTGCGGCCCGGGGCGGGGCGCTCGAGGATTCGATCGCCGGCGCCGGTTGTGCCGTGGCCGGGCGCGTGCGCCATTCCGTGCTATTCGATGGCGTCGAGATCGGACGAGG
>DATFFV010000411.1:0-5118 GCA_035249885.1 Gammaproteobacteria bacterium
TGCCCCGGCTCGAGAGATTCGCAGGTTGTCTGGTCGAGGCGCGCGAGCTCGCCGACCAGCCCGGGTAACGCCGCCAGACGATCCGATAGCTGCACGACGAGCCCCTGGCCCGGCTCGCGGTGCTGGGCGATGAGCTGGCGCACCGCGCGGTAATACCCTTCCGCGACCGCGAGCACCGCCTCGCGCTCCGCGACGACCGAGGACTCCTCGCCGGCGTGCTTGAGCTTGAGCTCGAGACGCTCCTCGCGCTGCAGCGCCACGAGCCACCCGGGCAAGCGGTCGTACAGCATTTGCTCCGCGTCGGCGTGCGCGAACGGATCGAACCGTTTCGCGCGGACGAACAGGTCTGCGATGCGGCGCGCGACGGTGTCGACGAGCGCCGAGAGGCCCTGGCCCAGCGAGTGCTCGGCGCGCACTTGCGCCTCGCCGTTTTGCTCGATGAGCGTGACCGACGTCCTGTAGAGGCCGGCGTCGACGTAGACGAGCTGCCGGCCAGGATACGGCCGAACGCTCGCCGCGACCGCGGCGTCGACGAACGCCCGCACGGGAATGGCGCACTCCTGCGCGAGGCCGAGCAACACCCCGAGCTGGTCGCTGCGATACGCCCCGGGCACGACGAGCAGCACGTCGGTGACACCGGCGCCGACCTTCGCCCACAACCCTTGGAGCTGGGCGTGGGCGAGCTCCGTGGCGCTAAACCCCAAGTCTGCGCCCAAGACGGTCGCATCGCCGCCGAGCGCGCCCCAGAACCGATTGCTCGACTGGCGCGGTTGGCGCCGCGCTCGGGCGCGCGCCGCCTCTCCGGTGACGATCTTGCCGCGCTCGATGCTGGCGAAGCCGGGCTCGACCGCGAGGACGCCCGAGCCGTTGGCCACCACGAGGCCTGCGTCATTGATGTCGATCGCCAGTGCAGTCATTGGCTAGCTCGGTGCCTCAAATGTCGACCGGAAAGTTGATGGCCGAATCCGGCGGCAGCTCTTCGGTCGGGATGAACTCGTCTTCGCTCGCGCCGTCCGTGTTGCCCGGCGGCGTCTCGGGCGCCGGGCTCTCTCGTTCGGCCTCGGCAGGAGGTGGCGCAGGCCGAGTCGCAGGCGGTGTCGCGGGCGGCGCCGCAGGTTCCTGACCGGGCGACGCGACCGCGAGCCACGTCAACAACGCGGACGCGAGAAACAGTCGTTGCGCTCTACTCATACCCACCTCGAAGTGATGCGTCGCTCACTGCAGATTGCGCGCGATGCGGAACCCGATGTCCTGGCGCTTGTCGAGACCCGATCCTCGTTGCGCTACGCGCAAGTCCGCCACGGTCGCGCTGCGCCAGCTCGACCCGCGCACGACGTGCAGACCGGCCGCATCCGGGCCGAGCGGGTCGTCGACGCGCACGGTCGTCTCGAGAACGTCGCCGACATAGAAGTCTTGCACCCACTCTGCAACGTTGCCGCCGAGATCGAAGAAGCCCGAGCCGTTGGCCGGATACGTGCCGACCGGAGCGCTCACGGGCTGCCCGTCGTTATAGGTGGTGAGTATCGTCGGCAGGATCTTCGCGGCCGTGACGTCCGCATAGTTGCCCGAGAGGTCCGGCGGCGAGTTGTCGCTGCCCCACGGATACAGCAACCCCGTCTCCTGGCCGAGGAACCGCGCGGCCCATTCCCACTCGGCCTCGGTGGGCAAACGGTAGCCGTTGCGAAGCGGCTTGACCGGAACCCAGCCGTTCGTCGTCTCCTCGTACACGGGCTGTAGACCGTCCTTGACGCTCAACGAGTTGAGGTACCGCGCAGCATCGTCCCACGTCACATTGACCGCGGGCTGATCGTCGCCGTTCAACGAATGGCCCTGAAACTCGCCGGAATCGTGCTCCGGGTTGATGGCCCGGAACTCGGCGTTCGTGACCTCGCGCGTGCCGAGATAGTACGCCTTCGTGATGCGCACGGGCCGCAACACCTCGTTCGCGCGCCGCCCGATCTCGCGTCGCGACGAGCCCATCGTGAATTGTCCGCCGGGCACGAGCTTGAGCTCCTGCCCGAGGCCCGTCCTGACCAGCGCGGTGAACCCGCCGCCCGACGCCTCGTTCTGCGCGAGCAGCGTGCGCTCGAGCTTCTGCGGAAACCCGGGCCGCGGCGTGAGCTCCGCGCGTTCCGTGGCGTAGCCCTCGAGCCGAATGTGGATCGTGTGACTCACGGTCGTGAGCTCGAGCGTCGCCGGCGTCGAGCCGCGCGCCTGCCCGTCGACCCACACCTCGGCGCCCGGCGGCGTGCTCACGACGGCGATCTCGCCATACTGCGGCGGCAGGTCGATCTGCAAGCGGCGTCCGCTATCCGCCGCGACCGACAGCTCGCGCGTGACCGTCTCGTAGCCCGGCTTGCTCAGCGCCACGCGGTGCGCGCGGCCCGGCGACAGGCGCAGCGCGATCGGCGTGCGGCCGCGGAACTCGCCGTCGACGTTGACGCTGGCCTCGCTCGGGTTGCTCGCGATTTCGAGCCGTCCGTCAGCGAGCGCGAGCTTCACGTCGGGCAACTGTTGCGGCTGATTGGCCGCGACGACGATCCTGTTGGTCCAGGCGTTGTACCCCGCGAGCAGCGCCTCGATCTCGTGCTCGCCCGACGCGATCTCCACGGCGGCCGGTGTCGTGCCTGCGGCCACGCCGTCGACGAGCACCGTCGCGCCGGGCGGATCCGTGCGCAGCGAAACGACCGCCCAATCGGGCGTCAGCGTGACTGCGAGCGCCTGCCGCTCGCCGCCGCCGCGGACTTCGAGCTCGCGCACCTCGGCGAGATGACGCTCCGCGCTGAACTCGAGGCGATGCCGCCCCGGCGTTAGCTCGGCGGCGGCGAGCGGCGTCGTGCCGAACGGCATGCCGTCGATCACCACCTGCGCGCCGACCTCGGGCTCGGTCGTGATCGCGACGATACCGGGCAGCTTCTTGAGCGTAAGCGCGATGGTCTGATCGGCGAGCGTATCGACGTCGACCGTGGTATCGAGCGGGTAATAGCCCGCCAACTCCGCGACGACGCGATGCGAGCCGGGGCGTAAGAGAAAACGCTCGCCGACTTTGAGCTTGAACAACGTGCTCGGCAAGTTCAGTGCGGTCGGTGCCGGCTCAATCGCGAACGTGACCGACTTCGCCGTGAACGCGAACCAGGCGATGAGGGCCAATAGTGCAAACGCGCTCCCTGCACCGATCGTCGTGGGGGTCAACCTCCGTCGGCCGGCCGTCGCCGCGCCCGCCGCGCTCGGCTTGAATGCGATGGGCGTGATCGCGACCTCTCCCGCGCGGCCGCTGTCGCGCGCGACCTCCTCGAGATCGGGCGGCGCCGTGTCGCCGGCAGTGATCACCCAGTCGAGACGCACGGTGAGCGCGTGTCCCTTGATGGCGCACGTCAAGCGCGCGCGATCGAACGCCACGACGTCACCGTTCTTGAGCGCGCGCGTGCCCGCCAAGGCTTCGCCACCGACACGCAGGTTGCGCGCGCCGCGCTTAGGCTGCACGAAGAACACGCCGTCGAGAAACCCGAGCTGGACGCTGCCCGCAACACCGTCGAGGAGAACATCGGCGCCGCCGTCGGATCCCAGCGTCAGCGGCAACTCGGCCGCGCCGAACTCGCGCCGGCGGCCGCGTTCCTCGACCACCACGACCGCGCCACGTGCGCCACCTGCTGTCTCCGCCATTGCGATCCTTACCTCATCCGCTAGATGGGCTCGACGCAGACCACGGCGATGGGCGGCAAGTTCCTGCCGGGCCTGACCGTGAAAGTCCGACGCACATCGCGATAGCCGTCGCGGCTGCCGATGACGGTGTACGTCCCCGGCCGCAGCTCGACCTCGCGCGCGGCGAACGCGCCGAGCATTCCGACGCGATACAACGTCACGTTCGTGAGTTGATCCGACGTGAGCCGCACCGCGATCGGCGCCGATGCCACTTCGACGAGCCGGCTCAAAGCAGCGATCTGCCCTTCGAGCACGGCGCCTTTCTGCTCCTCGGCGGCGGCGGTCCCGAGCAGCGCGCGCGCGTCGGCGAGCACAGTATCGGTGAGCAGCAGCGCGGGATTGTCGATGAGGTTGCGCATCTTGGCGTCGAGTCCGGCGCGTGCGTTGGCGCGCTCGAGCCCCGTTTGAGCGAAGACGAGCGTCGGATCCGATTCGAGCACGGAGCGATACAACGCGATCGCCTGATCCCAGAGCTCGCGTCGCTCGAACGCGAGCGCCCGCGCTTCGGCGAGCTGGATCTTGTCGAGCTTCACCCCTTGGTCGGCTTGGGCGATGCCCTCTTGCGCCTCGCGCGAGCTCGGCCGGAGCGCGAGAGCCGCCTCGAACTGCTCGCGCGCCGCGACGAACTCTTCGCTCGTGAGCGCGCTGAAGCCCGCCGACAGCAGACGCTCGAACTCAGCGTCGCGCAGCACGCGGCTAACTTCGACGACGCCCACGCTGGCCGCCTCCCACTGCGGGTCGATGGCGAGCGCGGCGCGATAGCTCGCGAGCGCGGCTTCGAGCTCACCGCGTCCGCGCTCGTGCTCGGCTTGCTGCACGTGGGCGAGCACCTCGTGCAACCGTTCGGCGCGCGCTCGACCCGCGAGTGCCGCCGAGTGATCCGGCTCGATCGCGAGCACGATGTCGAATTGCCGGCGCGCGAGATCGGCGTTGCCCGCGACGAGCGCAGACTCGGCCGCCTCGAGCGAGCTGGCGACGGTGTCCGCGGCGCGCGCCACGAGCGATAGGCCAAGATCCGTCGCCGCTGTGTAACCGGCCACGGCGGCTCTGAAATCGTTGGCGAGGAAAGCGTTGTCGCCCTCGTCGGAGAGCTGACGATAGCGCTCCCAGTCCTCGTTGGCCCACGCGTCGACGCTGAGATCGGTCAATCGGTCCTGGAGCGTCAACAAGCCCGCGAGTAGGCGCTCGGCCTCCGCCTCCAGCGCCGCCTCCTGCTCGGGCGTGAGCGGGGGCAATGCTGGCTCGACCGTGACGGGCGGGGGTGCGGCGGCGGGCACCACGTTGGCGGCCCGCTCCTCTTCGACGCGCGCCGGCAGCCAGTAAAACGCGACCGCGACGGCCAGCAGCGACACGCCCGCGATGGCGGCCGTGTCGCGACCGCGACGGCCAGCAGCGACACGCCCGCGATGGCGGCCG
>DATFFV010000412.1:0-2231 GCA_035249885.1 Gammaproteobacteria bacterium
CAACAAGCTCGGCGAGGTGATTGCCGATTCGACCCCGCCGGGCCGCCGCCAGGCGGCGGTCGCGGTCGCGCGCGGCACGTTGCGCGGCATGGCGCTCGGCGGCGTCCAAGAGATCTTCACGGGTGAATGGTCGACGGGCTCGAGCGGCTCGCGGCTCGCGTTCGGCGCGGACGGCTTGCTCTACGTTACGACGGGCGCGCCGTTCGGCGCGACGACAGCGCAGGATCCCTCGAGCGTCTACGGCAAGGTGCTGCGCCTCCGCGACGACGGCAAGGTGCCCGACGACAACCCGTTCGTGAAGCAAGCCGGCGCGCGGCCCGAAGTGTTCTCGATCGGTCATCGCGACCAGCTCGGGCTCACGGTGCATCCGAACGGCACGGTGCTCGCGGCCGAGCACGGCCCGAACGGCGGCGACGAGGTCAACGCGATCCTGCCCGGCCGCAACTACGGCTGGCCGACGTGGACCTACGGCCGCAACTACGACGGCACGCGCCTGTCGGCGATGCCGATCGTCGACGGCATCGAGCAGCCGCTCGTGCTCTGGGTGCCGTCGATCGCGCCGACGGGCATCGCCGTGTACACGGGCGACAAGATTCCGGCGTGGCGCGGCAACCTGTTCGTCGGCAGCGCGCGCATCGGCGAGATTCCGCGCACGGGCGGCCTCGAGCGCGTGGTGCTCAACGATACGCTCGGCGAAATGCGCCGCGAGCGCCTGCTCGGCGACCTGCACCAGCGCATTCGCGACGTGCGTCAAGGACCCGACGGCCTGCTCTACGTGATCACGGACGAGGACGACGGCGCGTTGCTGCGCATCGAGCCGACGGCTTTGTAGTACGGCAACCCGACTAGGGGGAGACACCAGCATGACGAATCGCCAAGGTTTGCCGCCCAAGGTCGCGGCCATCGTCGCCGTCATCGCTGGCGCGTTCCTGTTGCTCGCGGGCGGCGGCCATCTCTTCGCGATCCTCGAGACGAGGGCCGGACAGCCGTTCGACTACCGCTTCGTCTCGCTGCTCACGACGAGCGGCATCCTCATGGTTCCCGGCGCCGTCGGCATTGCGACGAGCTACTGGCTCTGGCACGGACGGAGCTGGGCCTACCTCTCGTGTCTCCTATCCACGAGCGCCTTGATGCTGTATCTCGGCCTGCTGCTCTACATGAAAGCTCAAGGGCCGGCGGGTTCCACGATGGCCGGCGACGAGGTCTACTTCGTCACGGCATTGGTGTCGGTCCATCTCGTCGTCATCGCGAGCGTGCTCTCGTGGCTACACGGTGGCCGAGTGCGCCAGGCATCCGGGGCTTGATCGCAACACTGCGCGTTGCTGAACGGAACTAAAGTCGATTCTAGAACCCCTCCGCCGAGCGGGACTTCGTGCGGCCGGCCGGAAAGAATGGGCCGGCGCGGCAGATGAGCCTGATCGCGATCAGTCGTGCCTTATCGGAGCGCGTCGCGCCGCTGCGTTTCGCTGATCCGGTGTGCCGCGTCTACAACCCGCTCGACTACGCGCGCGAACCGCACGAGCTCTACTTGGGCCGCTATGGCGGGGGCGAAAAAGAGGTGCTGCTGATTGGCATGAACCCCGGACCTTTCGGCATGGCGCAGACCGGGGTGCCGTTCGGCGATGTCACGATGGTGCGCGATTGGCTCGAGATCGACGCTCCCGTCGGCAGGCCGCCCGACGAGCACCCGAAGCGACCGGTGCTCGGCTTCGATTGCCCGCGCGCCGAGGTCAGCGGCACGCGGCTCTGGGGCTGGGCGCGCGACCGTTTCGGCACGCCGGAGCGCTTTTTCGCGCGGTTTCTCGTCGCCAACTACTGCCCGCTCGCATTCATCGAGGCAAGCGGTAGGAATCTCACGCCCGACAAGCTTCCAGCGGAGGAGCAGCGGGCCCTCTCGAGCGCCTGCGATGAGGCGCTGCGCGAGGTCGTGCGCCTGCTGCGGCCGCGCATCGTCATCGGTGTCGGCGGCTTCGCCGAGCGCAGGGCGCGCGTTGCACTGGTCGACGAGAACGTCACCATCGGCGCGATCCTCCATCCGAGTCCCGCGAGTCCTCTCGCGAATCGCGGGTGGGCGCAGGCCGTCGAGCGCCAGCTCGAGGAGTTGGGTATCTCGCTCTGAGGCCCGGTCGCGGCCACGCTATAGACGCAGCACGACCTTGCCGACCATCGCGTTCGACTCGAAGTACGCGTGCGCCGCGGCGAGCTCGGCGAACGGGAACGCGCGGTCGACG
>DATFFV010000413.1:0-8656 GCA_035249885.1 Gammaproteobacteria bacterium
CGCTCCACAACGCGAGCGCCAGCACGACGGACGCCGCGGCGGCGAAGCCGGCGCGGCGCACGCGCACGCGTCGGCCGGTCGCGGCATCCCACTCCGCATAGACTGCGCGCCTGATCTCTTCGGCATCCGCCGCGGGCGGCAGCAGCCGCGGCCGCGCATGCGAGAACAGCTGCTTCAGGGCCCGCTCTGCCTCTGCATCTTTTGCCGAATCCTGTGATCGATCGTTGCTCATGATGTTTCCGTGGCCGCATCGCGGCCGCTCCTCGGAGCGTCACTGCCGGGCTCGCCCGTCAGCGCGCCATACACCTCTTGAAAACCGCGCTTGGCCCGAGCCAGCAGCGATTGCGCCGCTTCGACGCCCACGCCGAGCTTCGCAGCGATCTCGTCGACGCTGAACCCTTGCACGTACTTCCATTCGAGCGCGTTGCCGTAGTGCGCGGGCAACTGATCGAGAGCCACCTGAATCAAGCGCACGGTCTCGAGCCGCCGGAAGTTGGCCTCCGGGTCGTCGGATGCCGGCGCCGTCAGCGACTCCACAGCGGCACGCACATCCGGTAAGTCCTCCGTCAGGACGATGTGCTGCCGCTCGCGTGCGACTCGTTCGTGATGGTCGGCGATCACGTTGCGGCAAATCGTGCACAGCCACGTGAAGAGGGCCGCCTCGCCGCGGTACGTGCCGAGACTGCGTACGGCCTTCGTGAGCGTCACCTGCACGATCTCCTTCGTCGTGTCCTGGTCGTTCCCGAGACGCGTTCGGGCGAACCGGTAGAGCCGCGGGAAATAGTCCTCGAAGAAGGCATTGAAAGCCTCCCGGTCGTGCGCCAGCAAGCGCTTGACGAGGCGCCGCTCTTCGAGCTCGTCGGTCATTCGGATTGCGTCTCTCGCCGAGTTAGACCACCGGGCCCCGCGGAAACGGTCGCCGTCTGGCGACACGATTCATGGCACCGCCGCGTGGCTGGTCCGGCGGGCGCGGCGGCTCTTCTTGGCGCAGCCCACCGCGAGCAGAAAAGGATCGTACCCGCAAGCAAGGCTACAAGCAGCGTGAGCTCGCTGCTCGCAGCGAAGACGGGAAACCCTGGGCGGCTCGACGAGCCGCCCTCACGGGGCCGCGAACACCCAGTACTTGCTCGCGAGCAGCTTGGCGAGCCCGAGACTCACGAATACGGCGAACAACGCGAGCCGGTAGTCGAGGGGCGTCCACAGCAAGGTGCCGGCATAAAACGCCTCGTCGACGGCGAAGCCCAGCACGGAGAGCGCGGCGCCTCGATTCGGTTGCTGACCCCAGCGAGCGCCCGGGACCGTTTTCGCAGCGGGCAGCCGTCCTACTTGCGTCCGAACTTGGAGCACAGCTTGGGATGACGACCTCAGAGGCGGCCGCGACGCCCGCCAGCCTGCCCCACCCGCCCCTGACGCGGTTTTGGGCGCCTCGCTACTGGTCGACGTGGTTGCTCCTATCCTGGCTGCGCCTGACTGCGGCCCTGCCTTGGCGGCTCGCTCTCGCCGTACATCGCTCGCTCGGCCGCGCGCTGTGGTATCTGCTGCCCAGCCGGCGTTGGGTGGTGTTGCGCAATCTCGCTATCTGTTTTCCGGAGCTCGACGGCGCGGCCCGCAAGCGGCTGGCTCGGCGGCACTTCGAGAGCCTCGCGATGTCGCTCGCCGAGATCGCGATCGCGTGGTTCGCCAAGAGCCTGCCGCCCGTCCGCATCGAAGGCCTCGGTCACCTCGAAGCGGCGCTCGCGAAGGGCCATGGCGCCGTGCTCTATTCAGGCCACTTCACGACGCTCGAGCTCACGGCGCAGTTCATCAAGCCCCTGGTGCCGCGGTTCGCGTTCATGTTCCGCACGCGCAGCAACCCGTTGCTCGACGCCGCGCAGGCGCGCGGCCGCGAGCGCGCCGGTCATTTCTCGTTCCGCAATTCCGATAGCCGCGCGATGCTGCGCGCGCTACGCGCCAACGCGGCAGTTTGGTACGCGCCCGACCAGGCATTCGACGGCAGCGGTGCCGAGCTGTTGCCGTTCTTCGGCGAGCCGGCGATGACGAACACGGCCACGACGCGCATCGCCCGCATCAGCGGCGCCCCAGTGCTGCCACTCAGCTTCCGGCGCTGTGACGATGGCTCGGGCTACGTCTTGCGAATCGAGCCGCCCGTCGTCGCTCTGCCGACCGACGATGTGCGCGCCGACACGCAGAAGCTCACGGCCATCCTCGAGCGCTTCGTGCGCGAGTGCCCCGACCAATACTTCTGGACGCATCGCCGCTTTCGCGGACGCGGCGCGACGTTGCCAGACCCCTACGCGCGCCAACCCCCGGCAGGCGCTCCGGGGCGTCGGCGCTGGCGCGACATGCTCGGCGCGCCGGGCCTCGCGGCGGCGGTAGCGCTCTTCATCGTCGCAGCCGACAACGACCCGTTCTGGCAAACGGCCTGGCGCGCCACCGCCCACGACGAGCACCGCCTCGCAATTCTCTGGTCGCTGTTCGCCATCGTGTTCTTCACGCTCGCTGGGCTGTTGTTGCTGGCCATGGGGCGCAAACTGTTGAAGACACTCGCCGTGACGCTCCTGCTCATCGCCGCGAGCTGCGGGTACTTCATGAGCCAGTACGGCGTCGTCATCGACCAAGCGATGATCCGCAACACCGCGGAGACGACGGTGCTCGAGGCTACACCGCTGCTCGGCGCGGCGTACTTCTGGCACCTGGTCCTGTACGGCGTGGTGCCGGCCGTCGTCGTCGTGTTCGCCCCGCTCAAGCACGTCGCATGGCACGTAGACGCGGTGACGCGGCTCGGCGCCGCCGCGGCGGGTATCGGCGTGCTCGTGGCCTCGCTGTACGCGAACTTCGCGGCGGTGTCGTTCTTCGGCCATCAGAACCATACCCTGCGCTTGTTGATCAATCCGAGCTACCCGATATACGCAGCCGCGGCCTTCGGCATCGCCTCTCGTGACGACACGCCCACGGCGCGCGAGCCACTCGACGTCCGCCTCGCGACGGGGCCGGCGCGGAAGCCGGCGCTCGTCGTGCTCGTCATGGGCGAGACCGCGCGCGCCGACCGGTTCTCGTTGAACGGCTATGCGCGCGATACGAACCGCTATACGCGCCCGCTCGACGTCGTGAACTTCCCGCACGTCGTGTCCTGCGGGACTTCCACGGCCGACTCAGTGCCGTGCCTGTTCTCGGCTCTCGGCCAAGCGGGCTTCACGCACGCAGCGGCGGCGCACCAAGAACCGCTGTTCGCTGCGCTGCAACGGCTCGGCGTCAACACGTTCTGGCGCGACAACAGCACGGGCTGTAAGGAAGTCTGCGATGAGCAGCACTTCGAGGAGCGCGCCAATTGGACGCACCCCGAGCTCTGTGATTCCACGGGCTGTTTCGACGAGATCCTGCTCGAGGATTTCGACGACCTGATCGCGGACAGCTCGCGCGACCACTTCATCGTGCTGCATCAGCGCGGCAGCCACGGGCCCGCTTATCACACCGACGCGCCGCAATGGGCCAAAGACTTCCTGCCCGAGTGCAACCTGCCGAATTTGCGCAACTGCAACCTTGACGCGATCAACAATTCCTACGACAACACGATCCTGTACACCGACTACTTCTTGAGCCGCGTCATCGAAGAGCTCGACAAGCGCAGCAGGGACTTCGACACGGCGATGCTGTACGTGTCGGATCACGGCGAGTCGCTCGGCGAGAACGGCCTCTATCTGCACGGCCTACCCTACTCGATGGCGCCTCGCGAGCAGACGCAAGTACCGATGCTCCTGTGGGCATCGCCGGGCTTCTACTCGACGCGCGCGCACGTCGATCGCGCGTGCCTGCGGCGCTCGGCGCGCCGGCCGACGACGCACGACGCGATCTTTCACACTCTGCTGCCGCTATTCGGCGTCGCATCGCGGCTCTACGACCCGAGCCTCGACCTCCTGCGCGAGTGCCGCGGGCACAAGCTCACGGCGCACGACGCCTACTGAACGCCGCCGCATGTCTTCGTTCCTCGCCTATTACCGCCGCGACGACGGTCAGCGATTCCTGTTGCGCCAGATCCTCGGCTTGATCGGCGGTGCCGTCGCGCTGCTCGCACTGTTCGGGCTCACCGATCTCGATCGCACGGTTACGCGCTGGTTCTTCGACGCGGCGCGCGGCACGTTTCCGTTGACCAACGACTGGTGGCTCAAGACACTGCTGCACGATGCCGCCCGCACCGTGACCGCGGTGGGCGCGCTCGCGCTACTCGGCGTCACCGGCACGGCATGGCTCGCGCCGCGCCTCGCGTGCGTCCACGCGCGGCGGCACGAGCTCGCGTTCGTCGCCGCGGCAACGTTCGCGGCAGCCGCAGCCGTCGGGATGTTGAAGCACTTCAGCACCCACGCGTGCCCGTGGGCGATCGTCGACTTCGGGGGCAGTGTGCCGTACCGGCATCTGTTCGCGGTGCACGGTAGCCTGCCGCCGCTCGACGGCTGTTTCCCCGCCGGGCACCCGCTCGTCGGTTATGCGTGGCTCTGCGTGGGTCTCGTGCTCTATCCCGCGTCGCGGCGGCTTGCCAAGATCTGCACGCGAACGATGTTCCTGATCGGCACTGCGCTCGGTTTCGTGCAGGTGCTGCGCGGCGCGCACTTCGTGTCGCACGTGCTGTGGTCGGCGTGGACCTCTTGGGCCATCGCGATCGCGTTACTCATGCTGTGGCGCGGGTACGGGCTGCGCACGGCACCAGCCGCCGCACGCGTCGGCGCGACGAGCTAGAACGAGAGCAACGGCGGCATCAGAGCCCGGCCGGCTCGCGGATGCGCGACATCCCGGCTAACGGTAGCGCAGAATCGGGTGCGTCGGCGACTCGTTCGACGCGTGCCGGCGTCGCCCCTGCTGCCGCCGCTTGATGCGCAGAAAGATCTGCCGACGCTTCGCCGCCAGCCAGTCGGCCAGACTCACTTTCGTCTTGCCGCGCAGCGTAGCTTCGTTCTCGCGGTAGTTGCAGAAGTCGCGATAGCCGTCGAGCTCGGGCTGGAGCTCCCGGATCACGAGCTCCGCCATCAATGCATCGTCGAGAAAGCCGAGCCCCGGGATCTTGTCCGGAATCATGTCCTTGGGAACGGCGAAATACCCGACGGCCGCGACGATGCGCTGCCGATCCTCTTCCTCGAGCGGCCATTCGGAATCGTCGAGCATCTCCAGCAAGACGCCGAGATCGGCGAAGCGGCTCTGCACGTACTCGGGCGCTTTGACTTTGGTCGCCTGCCGCAGCAGCCGGCGGGCGCCGTGGACGAGCTCCTTCTCCGCGCGCTTCGCATTGCTGCGCCACACGGAGTCCATCACTTTGCGGTAGTACGCAAGGTCGTCGTCGCTGAGCTCCAGCGTGATTTTCAGCGTCATTACGTTCTCCTGATTCGCGATTCGCGCGCCGTCGGCGGCACACAGCACTCTTCGTTCATGTCGCTTTGCGGCATGTCACTGCACCGACCGAAGAGTGACTACAAACCGGCGGGACCGCGGATGTGCTCGACGTCTTGGTTGTTCTCGTTGCAGATGTATTCCATGAGCTCCCAGCCGGGCCGCAGCGTGTGCGTGTACTTCACCGTGAACGGCTTCGCGTACGCGCCCGGATCGTGAACCGTCGTCACGACTTCTAGCTCGCCGAGTTTCGTCCGCGTATAGCGTTCCACGGTCCGCAGCTGATCCGTGTGTGGGTGACCCTGGAAGTCGAACCAGAAGAGCTCGTTGAACCCCACCGTCTCGATGACGAGCGTGTCGCCTTCGAAGTGGCCGACCGAGTGGCCGTACCACGTGGGCTCGAGATCGTCGGGATGCTCGCGGCCGTCCATGAAGATCTGCCGGAAGCTGTGGATGTTGCCCTCGAACAAGAAGAAGAGATGTGTGGCTTTGCCGTACGCCGGCACCTGCACGATGCGCCACGGGTACGGCGCGATGCGCGGCACGCCGGTCGGCAGGCAACGCGCTTCCGGATCGTCGGCCGCCATGCGCGACTTCATGAGCGCCTCGGCCGCGGGCAAGAGCACGAGCTCCTCGCCGGGCAGCAGCCCGGAGCTGATGTCACCGATCGGGCCCGAGCCGACCCAGACGCCCGAGAAATCGGGTGAGCCGTCGGGCAACTTGGGGGGCGGGGCCTCGGCGACGGCGCCGATGAGCGCGGGATTGTTGGAACCGCCGCTCCCGGCCGGAGACGTGCTCGCCGCGGGAACCTGCTGGCCGACCGCGCCGAACGCGACGCCGCCCGCCATGATCGAGAGCGCAACAAGGGGACGCATCGCGCTCAACCGCCGTCCTGCGCCGCGCGCGCGAACACACGCGTGCCGTCGGCGAAGGTCACGGCCCGTGCGTTCGCCATGTTCGCGCCGCTGCGCGCCAACGAGCCTTCGACGACGACTTCGTCGCCTTCCTTGAGCGAGGTGCTCGACCAGCCGGCGCGCTTGAGATAGTTCGGGCTCGCGAGCTCGAGGTTCCAGTTCGTGACCTTGCCGGCTTCGTCTTTGACGTCGATGTAGAAGCGCGCGTGCGGGTTCGTCCATTCGACCTTCGTGACGTGGCCTTTGAGCGTCACGGGCTTGGTCCCGTCGTACTGCGCCGCGAACGAATGATGGGCCGCGGCCGGCAGCGCGACGAACGCCAAGCCGCACACGGCGATGCGAATCCAACTGTCTTTCATTGCACGCTCCTCGAATCGGTTGTGGCGCAGGCCTTGCGACCGTGGCCGCGCCCAGGACTCTAGCCCCGAAGGCCGCGGGGTGTCGAGTGCTATAGTCCGGCCGATCCCGCGCGCGTGGCCAACGGCAAGATCGTCGAGCGCTGGGACTACGGCACGAAGGAATGGCTCATCGCCCGTCGACGGTGGCTACCGCACGCGCAAGCGGGATCGCCGAGTCGGCGGCGGCGCCGGCGTAATAGCGCACGAACCGCTGCGTTTCGGCGGCGTCGTAGGCGCGAAGATTTTCGGCCCAACGATAGCCGATCGATTGATAGAGCAACTCCGCCGATACGGTCAGCGGGCCATCGGCTGCGGCTCCGAGCTCGAGACGATACCGCACGCGGTCCCCGCCGGCCGCGAAGCTCGCGTCGGCGGCGGCCTCGCCGTGCACTGCGACGTCGGGCTCGGCCGTGCCTTTGTCGAAGCCGCGCGGCAACACCCGGTTGTCCTTGACGTAGCGCACACCGCTGAGCAGCCCCGTCGTTACGGCGCCGTGGCGATCCACCATGATCGCCTCGTAGACCTGTACCTGGTCGGCGCTCGTGAGCAAGTCGTAGTGCGGCTCGAAGCGGGTGCCGTCGGCGTCGTTGTCGTTGCCGGCGATGCTGCCGTCGGGCCGCACGGCGCCCGACTCGAACACGACGGCCCCCGCCGCGTCCTTGACCAGGACATGGAGCCAGGCGCGCCGCGACGGGTACGCCGTCGGCAGCTTGTGGCCCGTCGTGCTCGCGAGCGCGAGCTCGAGATCGAGGCGTGAGCCTGCGCGTTCGGCGGCGGCGATCGTCAGAGTCGCCGCTCGGGAGCCGAGGTAGGCCTTGGTCGCGGCGACGGCCGCGTCGAGCTCCTGCGGCAGCGCCGTGACGCCGAGCTCGCCGCGATACGTGTTGAGAATCCCGAGCATGAACGCGTTGCCGCCGAGGAACGTGTGCTGGGAAACGCGCGGGCGCGGCTGGGGCAGCACCGACGTAATCGGTGTCTCCGCCGCGACTTCGGGCATGTGGCAGCTCTGGCAGCTCGTCGTGTTGCGATACTCGCTGTGGAGCCACTCCTGATAAGGCACTTGCTCGGGCAACGTGCCGATGGCTTGCCCCGCGTCGTCGAGCGCCGTCGTGAAGAGCGTGTGGCACGTCGCGCAGAGCTCGGACTGCTGGATGTGCGCGCCGGCGCTCGGCGTGAAGCTCGCAGCCGAGCGCATCACGGCTTGGCGGCCCGCGTCGACGTCGTGGGGCCCGAACGCGACGAGCCCGTCGGCGCCGGAGTCGATCGCGAAGCCGCCGTCGAAGCTCGCGTGCTCGCCCAAGCCCTCCGGGGTGATCTGGTGACACACGGTGCACGAGACGCCGTCGGCGGCCGACGCGTGCCGCGGCGCGGTCGTCAAGAGGCTCGCGAACACTTCGCCCTGGCCTCCGGCCGCGACCGCGTCGGTGCGCGCCATCGGCATGTGGCACGTCGAGCACTTGTCCTCGATCGCTGCCTGCGCCGCAGGGTGATCCATCACCTCGCGCCGCACGCCGGCATGCCAGTACGGATCGCGCGCCGAGTTCGCCATCATCGTCGCCCGCCAATCGAAGCCGATCGAGACGTCCTCGCCCGACGGCGCGGTGAGCTGCGCGTGACACGCGATGCACTGATCGGCGGTGACGAACCGTTCCGGAGGCTCCTCCGCTTTTGCGCCGGCGCTCGAGAGCAGGCCCAGGATGCAAACGCGAACGATTCGCAAGCGCATGATTTATCGAGCTTTTTCGGGAGGCTTGCGGTCACTATACTGCGGCGCAACGTTTTCACAACGCGAGCAGCGAAGGAGTGCCGTTGACATCGCGAGCTCTCGTCGTCGTCGCGCCGGCGCTGGCGCTCGGCTGCTCGTTCGCGGCCGCCGCGCAGGCGCCCGAGCCACGCGCGATCTACACGGCCGCTTGCTCGGCGTGCCACGGCGACGACGGCCGTGGCCGTGGCGCGAGCGAGCTCGCG
>DATFFV010000414.1:0-2919 GCA_035249885.1 Gammaproteobacteria bacterium
TCCTCGAGCGTTTCGCCAAACGCCGTAAAACTAACCGCCGCGACGGCAACGATCGCCGCTATGCGGGCCGTGTTGCGCCGTAAGCTCATGGGCCGCGTCAGGGTTCCAGCCGCTCGATCCCGAGCAGCTTCAGCACATAGCGCTCGTAGACGGGGTCGGTGTTGCCCGATTTCACCTTGTGCAGGAAGTACTTCTCGAAGGCGACCTTCGCGAGATGCACCCACTTGCCCTTCTTGGCCCACGTGACGTTGCGCGGCGGCAGCTCGGGCAGGGCGACGAACGCGATGCCGTCGTCGCCCGCGTCGGCGAGGCAGATGGCGTTCAACGAGGGCTTCGCGGCCGGCGGCTCGCCGCGCAGCTCGGCGGCGATGTTCGCGACGATCGCGCTCACCATCGATTCGATCATGTAGCCCGTCTTCGGCGCGCCGGTCGGCACGGGTGTCTTCTCGACGGGCGGAATCGCGACGCAAACGCCCGCCGCGTAGATGCTCGGGTATTTCGGGCTGCGCTGGTGCGCGTCGACGATCACGAACCCGCGCGGATTGCACAGTCCATCGACCGCGGCGACGGCGTCGACGCCCTTGAAGGCCGGCAGCAGCATCGTGAACTTCGACTCGAGCGTCCGCGTCCTAAGGGGCTGTCCCTGCTCGTCGCGCTCGGTGACGACGATTCTGCCGGCCTCGAGCTTGTCGACGGCCGCGTTCGTGATCCATTGAATGTGACGTTGACGGAGCTCGGACTCCATGAGGCCCTTGGAGTCGCCGACGCCCGCGAGGCCCATGTGGCCGATGTACGGTTCGCTCGTGACGAACGTCATCGGCACCTTGTGACGCAGCTTCCGCTTGCGCAGATCGGCGTCGAGGATCATCGCGAACTCGTAGGCGGGGCCGAAGCAGCTTGCGCCCTGCACGGCGCCGACCACGATCGGACCCGGGTCCTCGAGGAATTGGCGGTAATGCCTGTACGTCCGTTGCGCGTGCTCGAGCGTGCAGATCGAGTGCGAATGGTCGCTGGTGCGATCGAAGCCCGGTATCTCCTCGAATGCGAGCTTCGGTCCCGTCGTCAGGACGAGAAAGTCGTAGTCGAGGCGCGTGCCATCGGTGAGCTCGACGGCCTTCTCCGTCGCTGCGATACGCGTGACGGGCTGCGCCACGAACCGAATGCCGTGTTTCTCGAGGTAAGGCTCGATGTCGAGGCTCGTCTGCTCCGGCTGTCGCCAGCCGACGGCTATCCACGGGTTCGACGGCACGAACTGGAATCGCTTCGAGGCGTTGACGAGCGTGATCGGATGCTCCGAGCCGAGCGCGCGCCGCAGCTCGTAGGCGGCCGGGACGCCGCCTGTTCCCGCGCCGACGATGACGATCCGCGCCATGACCATTTCCTCGATGACTACTTGCGCCCATTGCAGGCGCGCGGCGCGCCCGGGGCAATGCGTACTCGCCGAGACGAGGGTCGTACAAGCCGCAGTTGTGCTCCGCTCGATGCCGGCTTCAGATGATGGCCACCTTCGGAAAGGAGTGATGCCAATGTCGGTGGAGCGCGGTGTCGAGGCCTTCGCAGGATTCATGGTGCTGTTGTCGGTCGCGCTGACGCAGTTCGTGCATCCGGGGTTCGTGTGGCTCACGGTGTTCGTAGGCGCCAATTTGTTTCAGCAGGCCTTCTCGGGGCTGTGCCCGGCCGCGTGGGTGATGCGTAAAGCCGGGATGCGCTCGGAGCGTGAGCTCGCTCGCGAAACACCGGCAGCGAAGCGCGGCCTCGTATGACACGCGCGATGGCAACGACGCTGCTCTCGACGGCAGCGGCGCTCGCGCTCGGTGGCTGTGCATACGAGATCGGTTACCGTGGCGAGTATCGCCGAGCGCATCAACCGCGTGCTGCACGCCACCTTGCACGACCTCATGCTGCAGCTCGTCGCCGATGTGCGGCCGCTGCTCATGGAGCGGTGTCAGATCACCGACGTCGCAGCGACGACGTGGCCGTGAGCGCCCCGGGCGCCGGCAGGGCTTCGCCGCGGTAGGATGTAGCCGGCGCACGCGCGCCGCTGCATGACGATACGTAACCTCGACGCCGTTTTTCGGCCGCGCTCCGTCGCCGTGATCGGCGCCAGCGAGCGCATGGGCTCGATCGGGCGCATCGTGCTCGAGAACCTTGCGAGCGCCGGCTTCCCCGGCGAGATCTTCGCCGTCAACCCGCGCCACGCAAGCGTGCTCGGCCGGCGCGCGTACGCGAGCGTCGCGGCCTTGCCGCAAATTCCGGATCTCGCCGTCATCGCGACGCGCGCCGACACGGTCCCGAGACTGGTCGGCGAGCTCGCCGAGGGCGGCACCCGCGCGGCCGTCGTGATCGCGGCTGGCCTTACGGCGCAAACCGCCATCGGCGGCGAGTTTCGCGCCGCGCTCGGCAAACAGCGTAGCCGGCTGTTTCGCACCGTGGGGCCGAACACCCTCGGCGTGCTCGTGCCCGCTATCGGCCTCAACGCGAGCTTCGCGCATCTCGCGCCCGCGGCCGGCGGCATCGCGTTCGTCGCGCAGTCGGGCGCGATCGTGACCTCGGTGCTCGACTGGGCCACGGCGCGCGGCATCGGTTTCTCGCACCTCGTCGCGCTTGGCGACATGGTCGACGTCGACTTCGGCGACATGCTCGACTACTTGGCCAACGACGCCGCGACCCGGGCGATCCTGCTTTACATGGAAGCGGTGACGCAGCCGCGCAAATTCATGTCCGCGGCGCGTGCCGCGGCGCGCACGAAACCCGTGATCGTAGTCAAGGGCGGACGGCACGCCGCGAGCGCGGCCGCGGCCGCGTCGCATACGGGCCGGCTCGCGGGCAGCGACGCCGAGTACACGGCGGCCTTTCGCCGCGCCGGCATGCTGCGCGTGGCGTCGCTCGACGAGCTGTTCGACGCTGTCGAGACGCTGG
>DATFFV010000415.1:0-5131 GCA_035249885.1 Gammaproteobacteria bacterium
AGGTTCACGCCGCCGCGGAGCGTGCCGATCCAGATGGCGCCCGCGCGCGACTCGAGAATAGACAAGATGCGGCCCGTGCTCAGCGCGCGCGCATCGCCGGGCTGCACTGGAATCGACTCGATGCGGCCGTCCG
This sequence comes from Gammaproteobacteria bacterium, assembly GCA_035249885.1. Lineage (GTDB taxonomy): Bacteria > Pseudomonadota > Gammaproteobacteria > Steroidobacterales > Rariloculaceae > FEN-1219. The sequence continues at coordinate 134 of DATFFV010000415.1, forward strand.
GCGCGAGCACCTTGAGCCCGTTGCCCATCGTTCCTATCCAAAGCGCGCCGCGGCGGTCCAGCCGGAGCGACGTCACGGGCGCGTCGCCCAAGGCATTCTGACGGCCGACGAGCGCATCGAGAGCCGTGGCGATCCCCGTGGCGGTGTCGAACCGTACGAGCCCGGCCGCGATCGACGCGATCCACACGTCGTTGTCCGGAGCGTCCGCGAACGCCGTGACGGGGCTATTCTCGAGCCACGCGGGACGATGGCCGCCGAGCTCCCAGCTGCGCGGGTCCCAGCGGCTCACGCCGCCCGTGCGCGTGCCGACCCAGACGAGCCCGGCCGTGTCTTGATAGAGCGACATCACGAACGAATCCCGCAGCGACGCGCTGTCGTTCGCGTCGTGACGATAACGACTGAACGTGCCCGTCGCGCGATCGAGCAGGGCGAGCCCGCTCGCCGTGCCGACCCAGAAACGGCCCGACCGATCCTCGAGCAGGGCTCGCACGTCGTCGCTGCCGAGTGAGGTCGGGTTGTCTGCGTCGTTGCGGAACGTCTCGAGGATCCGGCCGTCGCGATCCATGCGGACCAGGCCTAAGCTGAACGTGCCGATCCACACCGTGCCCGTCTGGTCCTCGAGCACGCGCGAAATCCTCTGGTCGCCGAGGGCTGCGACGCGCGTCATCGTGCGCGTATCTGCATGCCAGCGACTGAGCCCCTTGTCCGTTGCGATCCAGACGTCGCCGGCACGATCGAGCGTGAGTGCGAAGACGTGAGCGCCGGCGAGTGAGTCGGGATCGTTCGGGTCGTGACGGAGATGCTCGATTCGTCCCGAGGCCGGATCGAGCACGTCGACACCCGCGTCGAATGTGCCGATCCAGACGTACCCGCGTCCATCGATGAGCACGGTGCGAACTTTGTCGCTCGCGAGCGAGCTCGAGTTGTTCGGGTCGTGCCGATAGCTCGTGAAGCTGTCGGTGCGCCGATCCCACTTCGCGACGCCCGCGTCGTTGATCGCGATCCAGAGGTTCGCGTCGGCGTCCTCGACGACGTGCCAAACGTAATTGCCGGGCAGCGAGCCGAACTCGGTGCGCGAGCGCGCATAGCGGTACAGCGAATGCCCGTCGAAGCGCACGAGGCCGTCTTCGGTGCCGAGCCAGACGAAGCCTTGGGAGTCCTGCAGCGTCGTCATGACGGTCGCCTGCGGCAGGCCGTCGGCCGTGGTCAGATGCTCGAGGACGAGCGGAGGCGCGTCGGCCGCCACGGCGGCCGACGAGAGCATCGTGAACAGTGCTAGAGGCGAGCCCCAACGGGCGCTCGATCGTGCGCTCGATCTCACGTCTCAAGTCTCCGCGAAGGGCCGCCGACGGCGCGTTGATGCGCGTCGGGAATACTTATGGAAGCGCCCCGCGCCGGCCGGAACTGCTTCACAGTCCCGCTATTCCTCGCTATTCGTTGGGTACCCAGGTCGCGATCGACGCGGGGCTGTAGCGCAGCGTGTAGGACGCCGGCCGGTTCCACCACGAGAGCGACTGGCTCCACGTGTAGCCTTGGCTCCAGGTGTAGCCCTGGCTCCAGGTGTAGCCCTGGCTCCAAGTGTAGCCCTGGCTCCAGGTATAGCCCTGGCTCCAGGTGTAGCCTTGGCTCCAGGTATAGCCTTGGCTCCAGGTATAGCCCTCGCTCCACGTGTAGCCGTCGGCATCGACCGCCTTGCCCCACCTCCGGCCGCGCATATCCATGATGTAGTAGTCGCCGTCCGCGTCGCGGTTCGCCGGGCCGCCGTAGTGCCTCCAGCCGCCGAGGTCGGCGCTGATGTCGAGGCCTCGATTCGCGCAGTCCGTCGCCGAGCTGTCCGTCGCAGCGCGCGCATTCAGCAGACCTGCGCCTTGCTGGAACACGCTGTAGGCGAGCGTACCGTTCGTCTTCACGGCGGGTCGCGCCGTGGCGATCAGCCGGCACTTGACTGTGTCGGGCGTCAGCGTCGGCTCGTCTTGCAGCATCAGCGCCACGACGCCCGACGCCACGGCCGCGGCCTGCGAGGTACCCGACATCGTGAAGAGCTGTCGAAGCGCGTCCACGGAGCCGGGGTCGATGTAGGAGAGGTAGCTGCTGCTCGACATCGAAGCCGCGATGTGGCCGCCCGGCGAAACGAGCTCCGGTTTGACGAAGCCTTCGAAGGTCGGGCCCGTCGACGAGAACGAGGCGAGACGATCGTCGGTGTAGTCGTACGGCGTGTTGCTGTCCGTGAGCGCGCCGACGGTGATCACGTACGGTACGTTGCCCGGCACGTTGATCGTCATCGGGTCCGGACCATCGTTGCCGGCCGCCACGACCACGACGATGCCCGCTCGCCACGCCGCCATCACGGCCTGGTTCAGCGGATCGTCCCAGTAGAACGATTGCGGCGGTGCGCCGAGCGACAGATTCAGCACGCGGATCTTGTACTTGACGCGATTCGCGACGATCCAGTCGATGCCCGCGATGACGTCGACGTAGCGGCCGGCCCCGGTGCCGTCGAACGCCTTCACGGCGACGACGTTCGCCTGCGGCGCGATGCCTTGATAGGAGCCGTTGAGCGCTTGCGCGCCGCTCGCGGCGATCGACGTCACGTGCGTGCCATGACCGTATTGATCGCCCTGCACCACACCCGAGCCGCCGTTCGTGACGTCGCGCGTCGCGAGAATGCGAGTGCCGTAGAACTGGAACGTGTCCCGCCAAAGACCGGTGTCGAGCACCGCGATCGTGATGCCGCGGCCCGTGATTCCGTTGCACTGGAGCTGGTCCGCGCCAATCATGGCCGGGTAGTTGGTCTCGTAGACCAACGGTACCGTGGCGAGACTGGTGCTCGTCTGAAGGCTCGTCGTCGCGTCGACGATGGGCGAGGTGACCGTACTGACGAGCGGGCTACACGTGAGCGTCGAGAGGATGGGCGAGGTGACCGTCTGCACGGTCTGGACCAGCGACGTTTCCGCCAGCGTCGAATTGAGGCTGTTCGTCAGATCCTGGAGCCCGTCGAGCAGCCCGCGCGTCCGGACCTCGCGATCCTCGTAGACGCGCGCGCTCGAATCCGCGCGCAAGCGCGTGAGCTGCCCGGCCGTGAGCTCCGCGGCGACGGCATGGATGATGTCGAGGTCTCGCGAGGGCTCGGCCCCGACGCTGCGGACCAACGTGCGCGCGGCGTCGAGCGTCGCGCCCTGTACGATGTAAGTCGACGTGTCGGCTTGCGCCGTCGCCAGGCTCGTGGCCGCTGCAGCCAGCACGCCGAGCAGAAGCCGAGGAAACGCAGAAACTCCTAACTCGCTGTTCATGGTTCTTCTCACGACGACGCCACGTGGGGAATCTTGGCCGCGCGGCCGTCGGACCGCGGTGGCGTGGGCGACGCCCGTCACACGCGTTTCGTGACGCGCGTCACATAATGCGAGTGTCAAATAGGCTGGACGGCCTACGCCGACTCGGCGGCCGGAGGTAGTGCGGCGGTGTTCGAATCGGCCGCGTAGAGATCGCCGAGACCGTACCAGCACCCGAGCTCGAGCAGCGCGTCGCGTTGCTGCGCATTGTCGACGCCCGTCGCGATCGGCGTGAGGGACAGGGCCTTGGCCATCGCGATGCCGGTGCGGCACACGTCGCGCGCCACCGTGTCGCTGCGCAGCGCATGCACCCACGCGCGATCGAGCTGCAGACCCCACAGCGGGGCTCGCGCGAGCGCGGCCAGGGAGCTCACGCCGCGACCGACCTCGTCCACGACGAACTGCACGCCGAGCCGCTGTAACGAGCGGAATTCGCTCGAGTCGCGCGCGACGAAGGCCTTCTCCGCGATGCGCAGCTCGAGCCGGTCGGCCGGCACGGTCCCCTCGTCGAGGAAGGCGCGAAGGTCGGCGACGAAATCCTCGTGGAGCACGTGATCGCGCAGCGCGCCGAGCGAGACGCGCACGTCGGTATCCGATTGTGCGCTGAGCTCCGCGAAGTCTTGCGGCAAATGCGCGAGCACGCTGCGAGACAGGCTCGTCGCGAGCCCTGTCGTTTGCGCCACACGCAAAAACTCGGCAGGGCGAATCTCGCCGCGCAACGGATGGCGCCAGCGAACGTAGCCGACCCATGCGACCCTTCGGCCCGTGCGCAAGTCGTGCCGGCCCGCATACCGGAGGCGAATGGCGCGGCTCGCGATTGCGTCGCGCAGCTCGCGCGCGATGTCGATGCGGGCGAGCGACTTCAATTGCATGGTGTCGCTGAAGAAGAAGACGTCGCGCGAGAGCGCGCGCCGAGCCTCGGCGGCCGCCGCGCGCGCGTGGTCGAGCAGGATGCGCGGGCTCTCGGCGTCGATGCCTAGGATGCCGACGCCGGCATACGGCGTGAGCCGAAAGTCCGCGTCGCCGACCGCGATGGGCTCGCGGAGACTCGCGCAGACGTTGGCGACGCACGCCTCGATGGCGCTGCGCTCCGCGCTGTCGACGACGAGCGCCAAGAGGTTCTCACCGAGCTGGCCGAGATACCACTCGGGCGAGCCGTCGCCGGGGTACGCGGGCAGGCGCGCGAGCGCAGTGCTCATGACCTGCTCGGAGACGCGCGTCGCAACGATCTGCGCGATGTCGGCGATTTCGTCGATGTAGAGCACCGCGACGGCGAGGTGCCGTTCGCGCAGTGCCGCGGCCGACACGGATTCCTTGAAGCGCCGCAAGAACCCGCGCCGGTCGAGCTGTTGTCGGTGCTCACCGGTGGTCTCGAGCCCGGCGTCGCCCCCGGACACCGCGAACACGGGGCGGATCACGCAGAGGGCGCGGTCGGGACCCTGCGGGCTCACGCGGATCTCGTATTGCTGCTCGCGCTCGCGGAAGCGCGCGTCGACAGGGGCGCGGTCGGCGATCGCGTTGCGCGCGAGCCGACGGATGAGCGCCGCCGTCGCCTCCGACCATGCGGGCGCCAAGCGCTCGCCGCCCGGGCCCCGGCCGAAGAGCTCGGCCACGGACCTGCCGCCCGCGTATGCGAGCGGCGTACCGTCGCGTTTCACGAGCAGCACGA
>DATFFV010000416.1:0-2714 GCA_035249885.1 Gammaproteobacteria bacterium
CCCGCGCCCGTCGACGTCGGCGCGCTCGCGGCCGATCACTCGCCGCCGGGCGCCGCCCTCGCCGCGGCCGGCTTCCAGCTCGCGAAGGCGGGGCGGTTGGTTCCGGCGCTCATCGGCTTCGACACCGGCCCCAATTACGTGCCAGGCGTGCTCGCCATCAACCTCGTCGACGTCGTGCACCATGCGCCGCGCTTCGGCCATCACGCGCTGCAGCTCTTGAGCCGCGCGCGCGTGCCGCTCACGGAAGCCGTCGACTCCGAGATCGCCGTGTTTCGCGACGAGCACAGCCTTGCGGAGCACGTCGCCGTCGTCATCGGCAAGCCCGACCCCGCGAATGCCGTGCCCGTGCGGTTGCACTCGGCGTGCCTCACGGGAGACCTGCTCGGCAGCCTGCGCTGCGATTGCGGCGAGCAACTGCGAACGGCCGTCAAGCGCATCGGCAAGCTCGGCGGCGGCGTGTTGCTCTATCTCGATCAGGAAGGGCGCGGCATCGGCCTACCCAACAAGCTGCGGGCCTACGTGCTGCAAGACGGCGGCCTCGATACGGTCGACGCCGATCGGCACTTGGGCTTCCTCGCCGACGAGCGCAGCTACGAGGTCGCCGCAGCGCTGCTGCACGAGCTCAAAGTAACGCGCATTCGGCTGCTCACGAACAACCCGCAGAAGATCAGCGCGCTGCGCGACCATGGCATCGAGGTCGTGGGGCGCGTGCCGCTCGTGGCCACGGCCAACCGGCACAACGAGCGCTATCTACGCGCCAAGCACGAACGTGCCGGCCACCTCGACGTCGTCGAGGTAGGAGGTGCCGGGTTTACGGTTTCGGTTCGCGAGCCTCGTAGTCTGGATTGACGACCGTTTCCGGCGCGAACCGAAACCGTAAACCCGGCACCTCTTAGCGCGGCACTTCGGTTGAACCGAAACCGTAACACCGGCACCTCCTAGTGGACGGGGCAGCCCGCGGGATAGACGTCGGCGCGCGCCTGGCGCTCGCAGTAGGCGCGGGCGTTCGCGGCCTGCCGCTCGATCGCCGCGATGGTTTCCTCGAACGTCGTGACGATGCCGTGCACCGGGATGTTGAGCGCGGGGTCGAGGCCGTAGCGCTCGACGCTGTCGAGATAGGCCCCGCCCCACCAGTGCCAATCCCAATCGTGCGTCGAGAAGTCGCCCTCGAGAAAAATGCGCGGGCCCGGCACGTAGGCGAACACGGCCTCGGTCATGTGCAGGTGCCCGACGGCGCGATACACGTCGACGCGCATCGTGCCGTCGTCGAGCGCCAAGTGCTCGTCGACGGGTAAGAACTTCAGCGGCTGCGGATTGCGCGCGAGGGCGTCGGGGAAGTTCGGCGCGGGCCGCGCGACCATCTCGCGGAAGATGGCCTCGTTGCCGCGGCGCGCGACGATGGTAAGGCCGCGCGCCACGGCGCCGCGCAAGCCGCCGCTGTGATCGAAGTGGTGGTGGGAGACGATCACGTGCGTGACTCTCTTGCCGGGCACGAGCGTGTCGGCGAGATCGAGGCGCGCGAAGGTGTCGGACTCGTTGTTGTAGGCCTCGAACATCACGAGGTGATCGGCGAACTCGATGACGGCTCCGCCGTTGCCGCCGATGCGCACGTCCCAGACCTTGTCGGCGATCTTCGTCGCCTCGGCGCGGCGCGGCGCTGCAGGCGCGGCCGCGGGGGCCGCGGCGACCGGGAACAACGGCAGATCGGCGACATTGGCTCGGTACGAGTCGACGTGGAAGAACATCGACGTCGTGTCGCGCCAGTCCATCGCGGCCGTGAGGCCGACGGGCAATTGCAAGTCGCCGAACGGCAAATAGCCCGTGAAGTACGTCGTCGTCGTGAGGTCGCCGAGCGTCGTGCTCGGCCCGATGGTGCGCACCCACGCCGGCAGCTTGGTCACGGGATCGAGCGCGAGCCAGAGGGTGGCGCCACCCGCGATCGTGAGCTCGACGACCGTGAGACCGTCCTCGACGCTCACGGCGCCGAGCCGTGTCTCGGCATCGAGCGCCTCGAGCAGCGCGGGCACGGGATGGTCGAGCATCGCCACGCCCGTCTGCACGCGGCTCTGGCGGTTCCAGCTCTGCTCGGCCGCGAACGGAAACAGCGGACCTCGCCGGTCGCGGTTGAGGGCACGCTCATTCCTGAGATCGAAGATGCGCTCGGCGTCGTGCGCGACCGTCCACTTCACGGGCGAGCGCGGATCGGGCGACGGCGCGTTACCGCCCTGTTGGTTCACGTACTGGCCGAAGCCCGTCAACACGAGGTTGTCGAGACTCTGCAGGCGCGCGAGGCCGCCGAGTGCTGCCGCGGATTCCTCGAGAATTTGGCGCGCGGTTGGCGCTTGCGCCCACACGGCCGCCGGCGCCAGCAGGCAAGCCAAGCCGATGATCGCGAACACGTTGTGCTTCTTCATGATTCCCCCCGTTCGTCGTGGCCGTTTCGAGCTAGCTTAGGCCAGAGCTCGCCGAAACGCGCGAGCAGCGCGCCGTCGCCGCGCTCGCGCAGCGTCGCTTCGAGCCGCTCCGCGAGCTTCGCGTTGTGCTTGTAGAGCGCCAAGGCGTCGATGACCTCGAGCGCCACGGCAGCGCGCGAGCCGGCGACGAGCCCGAGCAGCCACGCGAAGGCCGCTTCGCTGCGATGCGCGGCTGCGGCGCGCGCTAACGCCCGGCGCACGCTCTCGCCGACGAGCACGTCGTTCCAGGCGTCCTTGAGC
>DATFFV010000417.1:0-3064 GCA_035249885.1 Gammaproteobacteria bacterium
TCTTTTTCGGGTGTGCGTTTCATGCCTGCGGTGGCCGCAGTCTAGCGAGCGGCCGAGGGACGGGCTAAGACTTCGTAGCCCGGCGCGTTAGACGTGGCGCGTCTTTCGGAGCGCTGCAGGAGCGGCACACGAGGTCGACGAGCTCGCGCATGAGCCTCGAGTGGTTGCCGCTCTTCCAGGCGATGAGCACCGACACCGTCGGCACGGGCTCGCAGTCGAGCGGCCGGAATGTCACGCCGGGCGGCAACAGCGCGCTGATCGAATCGGGCAGCAACGCGAAGCCGAGCCCCTCCTGCACGAGCTTGAGATGTCCGAGCACGTTGTCGGCCCTCGACACGGCATGCATGCGAATGCTCGCCTCGCGATAGAGATTCGCCGCCGCATCGTGCAGCGCCGGCGACAAGCTGCGCTCCATCGTGATGCAGGGCAGATCGTCGAGGCTCTTGACCGGGATGACCCTGCGCCGGGCGAGGGCATGATGCGAGGGCAGCACGATGACGATCTGCTCGCGCAGTAGCTTGACGCCCTCGAGCCCCTCCGCCTCGAGCGGCCCGCGCACGAAAGCGACGTCGAGCGCGCCGGACTGAAGGCCCGCGATCGGCTCGACGGCGTACTTGCTGTGCAGGATCAGGCGCAAGTCCGGCATGTGCTTGGCGACGAGCGGCCGTAGCGCGGGGAGTATGCGAACGTCCGCCGAAGGAAACGTGCCGACCGAGAGCTCGCCCGCGCGCCCCTCGGCAGCCTGCTTCGCGAGCCGCCCGGCATGCTCGACGCGTGCGAGAATGTCCTTCGCCTGCTGCAGGAAGGTGCGCCCGGCGTTGGTCAGTGCGACGTGCTGCCGGCTGCGATCGAGCAGCTTCACCCCGACAGATTTCTCGAGTTGACGGATCTGTTGACTCAGCGATGGCTGAGCCGTGCGAAGGCGCGCGGCCGCACGCGTGAAGCTGAGCTCCTCGGCGACCGCGACGAAATAGCGGAGATGTCTGAGTTCCACGGCCATTATTAAAGGTGTCTCGCTGGGCCTCAGACTACAACAACGCTCGGGTCTTGCGCGGCGACCGAGAGTCGGGGATTCTCGTCGGCCGAAAAAGCTCGACTCAGCGAAATCTTGATGGCCGACTTGCCCGTACTCATCGCCGGCGGCGGAATCGGGGGACTCAGCGTCGCCCTTACGTTGCAGCAGATCGGCGTGCCGTGTCTGGTGCTCGAAGCCGTCGCGGAGCTCAAGCCCCTCGGCGTGGGGATCAATCTTCAGCCGAACGCGGTGCGCGAGCTCTACGAGCTGGGGCTGGGTCCCGACCAGCTCGACACGATCGGGTTGCAAGCCCGGGAGTGGGCGCTCGTCGGGTTGAACGGCAAGGACGTGTACTCCGAAGCTCGCGGCCTCCTAGCGGGGTACCGTTGGCCGCAGTACGCGGTGCATCGCGGCGGATTGCAGATGCTGCTATACCGCACGGCGCTCGAGCGCCTTGGTGTCGGCGCGGTGCTCACGGGGCACCGCGTTGCAGGCTATCGCAACGAGGCCGACGGCCTCGCGGTGCTGGTTCGTGCCCCGGACGGCACGAAGACGGAGATTCGCGCGCAGCTGCTCATCGGCGCGGACGGCCTGCACTCCGCGGTGAGGGCGCAGATGCATCCCGGGCAGCCGCCGATCCAGTGGGGCGGGGCCATCATGTGGCGCGGCACGACACCGGGAGTTCCGATCCGCAGCGGCGCGTCATTCGTCGGTCTCGGCACGCATCGCCATCGCGTCGTGTTCTATCCGATCTCGCCGCCTGACCCGGCCACCGGGCTCGCCACGATCAACTGGATCGCGGAGATCACGGTCGACAACTCGCGCGGCCTCCGCGACGGCGACTGGAACGAGAAGGTCGCGATCGACTCGTTCATCCATCACTTCGAAGGCTGGCGGTACGACTGGCTCGACGTGCCCGCGATGCTGCGCGGTGCCGAGGAGGTATTCGAGTATCCGATGATCGATCGCGAGCCGGTGTCGACGTGGGTCGACGGCCGCGTCGCCTTGCTCGGGGACGCCGCCCACGTCATGTACCCGACGGGCTCGAACGGTGCGAGCCAAGCCATCGTCGACGCACGCGTCCTGGGTGCGGAAATGATCGAGCACGGCGCCACGAGCGACGCGCTTCGCGCTTACGACCGGAAGCTGTGCGCGGAGATCTCGGGCGTCATACTGCGCAACCGAGGGGCCGGGCCGTTCGGACTGCTGAACTTGCTCGACGAGCGCTGCGGGGGCGTCTTCGACGACATCGACGACGTCATCCCCGCCAAGGAGCGAGAGGAGTTCATGAGCCGCTACCGGTCTGCGGCCGGCTTCGCCATGGAGCGGCTGAACGCGGCTGCACCGATCATCGCGCCGGGCGCGAAGGTGGCAGCGGCGTAGACGGGCTCATCGCGTAGAGCGCAACGAACGCGTCGGGGCGCTTCATACCGATGCGTACGCTCCCGCGCCGGCAGCTCCTAATGCGATGGTGGCGGCAAGGAGCAGGCCGTGACGTGTGCGTGATTCGAGCATCGTGTCCCCCGAGCGCCGCACGAGCGGCAGCGGAATCGAGCTGCGGTGCCGCTCGCTTTCGTACTCAGCGGAACAGCAACGACGCGAAGTGGTAGAGGTCGTTCTTCCAGACGGGGAACGTGTGAGCGCCCGCATCGATGTACCACGTGTGCGGCACGTTCTGCGCCTTCAGATGCTCGTGAACGCCGGCGCTGATGTTGAACAAGCTGTCCTCGTTACCGCACGACACCCACAAGAGCTCGAGCTGCCGCGCGACCGCGGGGTCCGGAACGAGCTCCGCCGGTGCTTTGGTGTTCGGCGCCGACGAGAAGCCGCCGACCCAGGCGAACGTGTCGACGTTGCCCAGACCGAAGTTCAACGACTGGCCGCCGCCCATCGACAAGCCGGCGAGCGCTCGGTGCATGCGATCCGCCGTGACCGAATAGCGCGCCTCGACGAACGGAATCAGGTCGCCGAGCAACTCACGCTCGAACGCCGCGTAAGCTTCGAATTCCACGGCCATGCCGGCGCCGCCGCGGCCGCCGGGGCCGCCCC
>DATFFV010000418.1:0-19057 GCA_035249885.1 Gammaproteobacteria bacterium
ATGCGCGCCTGGGCCGCGACGTAGGCGCGGATGCTCTCGGCTTCGGCGTCCGTGAGGAACTCCGACCACTCGACCATGCCGTTCGGCTCCAGCGCGCCGTCCATGACGATGATGTTCCAAAGCGCCGCGCTCGTGAGCGCCGCGGAGCGGCGCAGATCGGGAATGATGTTGAGCGAGTGCGTCTCGCCGCCGTGACAGCGCGAGCAGTACACGCGATAGGGCTCGGCGCCCGCGGCGACCGACGCGAGCGAGAAAATCTCCTCGGGCGGATTCGCAGGCGGTGCGGGACCCGGCCCCGGCGGCAGCGTGGCCGTGCCGTCGAGCTTGAATGCGAAGATGCGTCCCGGATTGCGCGCGCGCGCATCGGCGTCGTTGCCGCCCGAGAAGCCGCGCCCGGCCATGACCGCGATGTACTGCTCACCGCCGGCCGCGTAGGTGATCGGCGCGGGAGCCATCGAGTTCGGCGTCTCGTGCGACCAGAGCCGCTCGCCGGTGACGGCGTCGAACGCGATGAGCTCGCCCGTGATGACGCCGCGGCCTTGGAACAGTAGATTCGCGGCGGTCGTGAGAACGCCGCCGCCGAAGCCGTCGACCTCCCAGCGCGGTTTGCCCGCGACGGGATCCCAGGCGATGAGCGACGAGCCCGAGAGCGGCGGCCGCACGAAGTTGAGCGCGCGGTCGTCGTCCGACGGCGGGCCGCGATAGATGCCGGAGTTGTTGAGGCCTTCGCGGAACACGAAGTCGGGATCGGTGCGATAGATCATCGAGGCGCGCGACGCGCGGAAGTACACGAGACCCAAGAGCGGGTTGTACGACATGGGCGACCAGTTGTGCGCGCCCAAGCCCGTCGGCGAGCCGACGAACGGACCGTCGTCGTAGTAGGCGTTCGCGACGATCGCGGGCCGGCCCGTCGCGAGATCGACGTGCGTGGCCCAGTAGGTCGGCACGAAGCTTTCGGCCGAGAGCACTTTGCCCGTGTGGCGATCAAGCACATAGAAGAAGCCGTTCTTCGGCGCGTGCAGGATGACCTTGCGCTCCTCGCCGTCGAGCCTAAGGTCCGCGAGAATCATCGGCTGCGTCGACGTGAAGTCCCACGACTCGCCGGGCGCTTGCTGGTAGTGCCAGAGGTATTCGCCCGTGTCCGGGTCGAGCGCGAGCACGCTCGCGAGGAACAAGTTGTCGCCGCGGCCATCGGAGCGGTACTGCCGGTTCCACGGGCTGCCGTTGCCCGTGCCGACGTAGAGCTGGTCGAGCTCGACGTCATAGACGATTGCGTCCCACGGCGTGCCGCCGCCGCCCATCTCGTACCAACGGCCGAACCAGGTCGGCGCAGCGATGTCGGCGAGCGCTTGATCCGACGCCGCGCCGTCGGGGCCGGCGGCCGGATCGCCGGGCACGACGTAGAAGCGCCACGCAAGCTCGCCCGTGTCGGCGTCGTAGGCGCTCACGTAGCCGCGCACCCCGAACTCGGCGCCGGCGTTGCCGATGATGATCTTGTTCTTCACGGCGCGCGGCGCGCCCGTGATCGTGTACATCTTGGTCGCGTCGACCGTCATCGTGCTCCAGAGCTCTCGGCCCGTGGCGCGATCGAGCGCGATGAGCCGGCCGTCGAGCGTCGCGATGACGAGCTTGTTCCCATACAGCGCGGGGCCGCGCGAGTTGACGTCGCAGCAGGCCTTCGCGCCGGCCGCGCCGGGCACCTTGGGATCGAAGCTCCAGATGAGCTCGCCCGTCGCCGCGTTGAGCGCGTACGCTTTGCTCCAGGCGGTCGTCGTGTAGAGCACGCCGTCGGCGACGAGCGGCGTCGCCTCCTGCCCGCGGTACGTGTCGAATTCGTGAACCCAAGCGGGGGCCAGCCGCGACAGCGTGTCCTTGTTGATCGCAGTCAGCGGCGAATGGCGCTGCTCGAGATAGGTGCGGCCGTGCGTGAGCCAGTTGTCGGGCTCGTCGGCCGCGTTCTGCAGGCGCTCGTCGGTCACGAGGCGGGAAAAATCCGGTACGGCCGACGCGGGCGCAGGCGTCGGCGCGCTCGGCCCGTCGCACGCGGCGGCCAGTGCCGCAAGCAGCAGCGCGCAGCTGCGCTGTCCGTTCGTCATGAATCCCCCGCTCGTCGTCGTTGAGCGCCATAACGATAACCCGGCGCGGGCGAGAAATCGCGTCACGGCTCTCGCGTGGCGGGCGCCGTCGACGACCGGGAGTGCGACGGGTTCGGGATGGTGATGGCGGTGGCCTGGGCTCCGCGGCCGACGCTCACGCGTCAAAAACCGTAGCTGATGCCGACGTTGGCGGCATCAAGGTCAAGGTCGACCCGCGTGTATTCCGCAAAGCTTTTCCAATGGTCGCCGAAGGACCAGCGCAGGCCGACGCCATAGTGCAGATCCTCGCCTGAATCGTCAAAAGAATAAGAAGATGGTCCATCAAACTCCCAGCGGGTCAGTCCCAATCTTCCGTAGCCATCCAGCCGGTCGCTGATTCGGAGGCTGCCGACGAACGAGACAGACAATGCCGCCGCATCCACCTCCGCCTGGCTGGTCAGCAAAACAAGGGAGCAAATGGGGCCCTGACAGGTCGTCTTAAAGCTGCCGAAGTCCTGGTAAGCGGCCTCCAAGGCGACGTGCGCGTTGAATTCATAGCCGCCGCCGACCGTGAAGCTCCTACTATCGCCATCGTCGACTTGGCTCAGTCCGAAGGGATCGGCACGGGGTATCCCCACGACTCCATCCGCGTTCGAATTCCCGATAGTGCCGAACAGATAGAAGTCGCTTTGCGCGACCGCGACACCCGAGAACAAGCTCAGGGACCACATTGCCAGCCACGAGCTCTTCGTAAGATGCATGGCTACCGCCTCCGCGCGAAACACACCGATGTCTGGCGTCCCGAACTATGGCGCGGTTAGATCGTGCGTGAAGTCGTAGTTTGTACTTGCTTTGTACAGATTGTGTAAGCCTGAAGCCGGCTAGGACCACGGCAGGCGATGCGACTCAGGCTCGTGGCCGTCTCGCCTCTCCTAGTGCGTGGTGGCGCGCTCGGCGCCGAGACCCGTATTGGCGCGCACGCTGAGCTCGGCGAACTTGCGCTCGGCTGCCGGCTCGCGAGTCAGCCACGTGCCGACGGCGGCGCCGAGGAAGCCGAGGGGGATGCTGACGATGCCGGGGTTCTCGAGCGGGAACACCGCGTCGGCGCGCAGGATGCTCGGGCTCAAGAGGATGAGCACGAGCGACGAGACGAGCCCCGTCCCGAGCCCGCACACGGCGCCCGCCGTCGTGAAGCGCTTCCAGAACAACGACAGCACGATGACCGGCAGGTTCGCCGACGCCGCGACGGCGAACGCGAGCGCCACGAGGAACGCGACGTTGGCGCTCGGCCCGAGCACGATGGCGATGCCGATCGAGATCGCGCCGACGAAGAACGCGGTCACGCGCGCTACGCGCACCTCTTCGCCTTCGCGCCGCTCGCGCCCGCGGTGCAGTACGTTGGTCCAGAAGTCGTGCGCGAACGACGTCGACGCCGAGATCGTGAGCCCCGCCACGACGGCGAGAATCGTCGCGAACGCGATCGCGGAAATGAACGCGAAGAAGAGGTCGCCCGCGAGCGCCTGCGCGAGCAACGGCGCGCTCATGTTCGTGCCGCCGTTCGCGGCGATGAAGTCGCGGCCGACGATCGTCGCGGCACCGAAGCCCAGGAACGTCGTGAGAATGTAGAAGCTACCGATGATGAGCATCGCCCAAACGACACTCTTTCGCGCAGTGCGCGCGTCGGGCACGGTGTAGAAGCGCACGAGAATGTGCGGCAGGCCCGCTGTGCCGAAGATCAGCGCCATGCCGAGCGAGATGAGGTCGAGCGCGCCGTACGGCGGCGTGTAGCGCAGCCCGGGCGTCATGAAATCTTGCGTCACGCGCTCGCCCTGGGCGTTCGTGTAGGTGACCTGGCCGATCGCGTCGAAGAATGCGCCGAGGTCGAAGCCGTAGTGCGCGAGCACGAGCACGCTCAAGAGCACGGTGCCTGCCATGAGCAAGATGGCTTTGACGATCTGCACCCAGGTCGTCGCGAGCATGCCGCCGAATACGACATAGACGATCATGAGCACGCCGATGCCGACGACCGCGGTCTCGTAGCCGATCCCCGTATCCTTGAGCAGCAGCGACACGAGCGCGCCGGCCCCGACCATCTGCGCAATCATGTAGAACGTGCTCACGGTCAGCGTCGACAGCGCGCCCATCGCGCGCACGGGGCGCGGGCTCAGGCGATACGCGAGCACGTCGGCCATCGTGTACTTGCCCGCGTTGCGTAGAGGCTCGGCGACGATGAGGAGCACCGTGAGATACGCGACGAGCCAGCCGACGGAGTACATGAAACCGTCGTAGCCCTGGAACGCGATGATGCCGGCGATGCCGAGGAACGACGCCGCGCTCATGTAGTCGCCGGACACGGCGACGCCGTTCTGCCAAGCCGCGAGCGAGCGGCCCGCCGCGAAATACGCGCTCGACCCCGTGTTGCGGCGCGCGGCCCACCACGTGATCCACAGCGTGATCGCGATGAAGCCCAAGAACATCCCCAATGCCGGCGACATCAGCGGGTTCTCGCTTTGAAGTTCTCGACGATGCGGCGTGCCATGGTGTCGAAGCGGGCCGCGGCGCGCACGTAGAGCGCGGCAATGACCCAGGCCACGAGGAACTGCGACAGCGCGAACAGGTACGCGACGTTGATGACGCCGGCGACCTTCGCCGCCATCAAGCGTGGCGCGTACCCCACGAGCGCCGGCAGCGCGAAATAGTAGACGATGAAAAAAATGGTGGCCGGGACGATGAACTTGCGCTTCGCGGCGAGTAGCGCCTTGAATTCTGCGAGCGCCGCGACTCGCTCCCAGTCGGCGACGTCGATGTCCTCGTCGGCCGTGCGCTCGTGGGCGGGCTTCGCGCCGCTCCTGCCGAGTGGCGCCACGTCGGTGGCAGCACCCGTGTCGGGAGTGGGGTCGCTGCTGGGCGGCTCGTGCACCATCGAACGAATGGGCGCGCGACTAGCGGCTCAATGCGATGGGCGAGGTAGGTGACACGCGCGCAAGCGTAGCCCGATTTACGGCGCGGGTTCAATGCACGGCGCGCAGCGTGCGACACGTTCTGCGGGGTACGGTCAGTGTGTCTCGGCTGTGAAACGGCACCACGACTCGTTCACGAGATCTGCCGCAATCGATTGTCGTTGACCGCATCAGTCGATTAGAGTCCGCCACTGGCGCCGTCCTGATAGCAGCGGGGCAGATCGGCCTTCGGCATGGACATCACGATTCTTGCTTATCTCGAGCCCGACGAGCAGAAACCCGACGTCGTCGTGGATCAAGTCGCGGCAGCACTCGCGGAGAGCGGCCACAAGACCTCCGTCCTCACGATTCGTCACGATCTCAACGAGCTGATCGCCGGCTTGAAGGCGCGCAAGCCGCAGCTCGTGTTCAACCTCGTGGAGTCCTTCGGCGACGACATCATTGGCGGGGTCATGGGCGTCACCGGCGTCCTCGATTTGTTGCAGATCCCGTACACGGGCGGCGGCCCCGGCGAAATCTTTCTCCAGGAGGACAAGGCCCTCACGAAGAAGCTGCTCGCGTTCGAGGGTATTCGCTACCCGGACTTCGCGACCTTCCCGGCGAATGCCGCGTTCGAGACGGGCGGCAACCTGCGCATGCCGCTGTTCGTGAAGCCGCTGCGCATGGACGCGTCGATCGGCATCGACGAGAAATCGCTCGTGCGAAACACGCAGCAGCTCATGGAGCGCGTGGTCTATATACAGCGCACCTTCGGCGATGCCGCGCTCGCGGAGGAGTACATCGAAGGCCGCGAGTTCTACGTCGGCATCATGGGCAACGACGAACCCGTGGCGTTTCCGCCCATCGAGATGGATTTCTCGGGGCTCAAGGAAGGCAGCCTGCGCGTCATGGACAACCAAGCGAAGTTCGACGAGAACAGCGAGCGCTTCCACGGCACGAAAGCCGTCATCGCGAATATCGAGCCCGAGCTCAAGGCGAAGCTCCAAAAGGCCTCGATCGATGCCTATCGGGCCCTGCGAGTTTGCGATTACGGTCGCGCAGACCTGCGGCTCACGGAGACAGGCGAGGTCTACGTGATCGAGGTGAACGCGAGTTGCTATCTCGAGCAGCACAGCGAGTTCGCCACTGCCGCGGTCGCGCACGGTCTTGAGTACCCGCAGCTCGTCAACCGCATCGCCGAGCTCGCCATCGAGCGCTGGAAACATCGCAGGCGGGCGCAGAAGCGCCGCAAGAAGGCGCGCGCCGCGGCCTCGGTCTAACGCGCCGACGCGTCGGACGGCACGACGACTCCTTCGTTCTTGTCGGTCGCGTCCGCTTTCGGCTCGGCCGCCGCCGGCTGCGTCGCCGCTTCGGGAAAGTACGCGCCGCGATGCACGAAGTTCATCGCGAGCGAGGTGACGAGCGTCGTCACGGCGACGACGGCATCTTCCTCCGCCTCGCGCGGGTACACCTGCTTGAGCGCCTCGGCGCGCTTCGCGAGATCGCGTATCAAGCTCCGCGTCTTCTCCGGGAAATGGCCCGTCCAGCGGAACACTGCCGCCATGAGCTGCCGCTCGTGCCGGCGGATGAGCTCCGCCGCAGGCCGCGTCTCGTGCGCCGCGCCTTCGCCCGTTTCGTTGAGGTCGTCGAAGATTGCGCGCAAGTCGCCGTCCAAGCCCGCCGCGCCCGGTTCCGTGTCCGCGGGTTGGTTCTGGTAGTACTGCTCGAGCGAATAGAAGATGCCGCTGACGTCGTCGTCGAGCTCAGCCGAAGTGACGAGCGGCTCGGCGCCGCCGCGTTCGGCGAGCGTGCGTGCGCAGTACTCGAGCTTCGCGAGCGCCGTCGGCAGCTGCGCGTAGTCGGCGCGCCAATCGAGACCCGGCGTCATCCACACGGCAAACGTCTCGGACCAGTCCTCGTCGGGATGCTTCTGCGCGTACCAACCCGGCAGGTGGCGAACGAAGCGGCGGCTGAACGGCTGCGGCCGATAGTCCTCGCGGTACGGCTGTGTGATCGAGCCGAATTGCTTCACCCACGCCTCCTGGTCGTAGAGTTTGTAGGCGTAGTTGATGACGTGGCCCATCTCGTGGCGCAGGTAGCGCAGGATGTCCGCGTGATGGAAGCCTTCGATGTGCCCCACCTCTTCGCCGTGGAGGTCCGTGAGCTCGGGGCGCGCCAAGTAGAATGGGATGCCGATGACGACCGTGCCGAACGGTACGCCCCATTCGGTCGACAGATGAAAGCGCGGCACGACTTTCGTGATGCCGCATGCCGCGAGCTCGGCGCGGAACTCGTCGATGACGGGCGCGAGCCGGGTGCCGGCGATCGTGAGGCCGAGATCCTTGATCGGCGCGCCGTAGAGATTGGATTCGCGGAAGCGCTGCGAGGAGGACATGGGGTCTCGAAGAGCTGGGGCGAGCTGCCCCGCACAATTCTGACACCGAACGAAGCCCGCCCGCGCCCACCCCCAGTGTTTCCGCGGAATTCCGCGGGGAAACCCGCGGCCGGCGGGGGGCATATTGGACAAAATTCCGCAGGTTGCAGGGCGCCCCCACCTCGTGCTACTGGCTCGTCCGGCCAGAAGGCAACCCGCGCGCGTAACGCGACGTCACGATGAAGTCGTGTTGTCCTCGTGGCACGCGTACTCGTAGTCGGTGAGCTCGCGGCGCTCGCCGTATTTCGGGTCGCGCTGCAGCCGCGTCGCGAACAGATGCATGATCGGCCAATTGCCCGAGAGCTCGGGCCCGGCGACGCGGCCGGTCGAGTGTGGGAACAGGCGCTGCCACTACCTGTCGCATCCGCCTGGGTTTCCGCGTATTTTGCTTGATGGACCGGTCGTTCTGGAGGGGACATGCGTGGGCTGGGCTTGTCGTGCGTGCGCGTCGGGTCGAGCCGACTCGCAACAGCGCTCGCACTCGTCGTGCTGGCCGCCACGCCGCTCGCGGCGACGGCCGCCGAGCTCGCGCCCGTCAAGGTCGGCGTGCTGCGCATCGCGTCGCAGGCGCCGTTCTTCATGGGCGTCGAGAAAGGCTACTTCCACGAAGCAGGCGTCGACGTCGAGCTCGTGTTCTTCGACGCGGCCGTCCCCGCGACGCTCGCGATCGCCTCGCGCGACGTGGATCTCGCCGTCATCGGCTTCACGCCCGCGTTCTTCAACCTTGCGTACTTCGGCGGCGTGGTCGTGATCGCGGGGCACAGCCGCGAGCTGCCGGGGTTTCCGAACACGGGTGTGTTCGCCTCGAACAAGGCGTGGGACGCCGGCGTGCGCACGATGGCCGACCTGCGCGGCCGCGTCATCGGGCTCACGACGATCGGCTCGACGAACCACTACGCCGTCGCGCGCATCGGCGAGAAGTACGGCTTCGACGTGAACGACAACCACCTCGTGCCGGCGCAAGGGCTCGGCAATCTTGCGGCCATGCTCATGGGCAACCAGGTAGACGTCGCTTCGGGCGCGGGCACGGCTTTCATGAGCCTCATCGATAAAGGCCAAGCGCACGTCATCGGCTGGGCCGGCGACGAGATCTCGTGGCAATCGACGGGCTTAGCGTCGAGTCCGCGCGTCATCGCCGAGAAACGAGCGGCGCTGCAGGCGGTCATCGATTCGTACGAGCGCGGCGCGGCCGAGTATTCCGCGGTGCTGCTCGACAAGAACCCCGACGGCACCTACAAAGATCAGGCGTTGGCCGAGGAGCTGCTCGAGTTGATCTCGCGCTGGACGTCGGTGCCGCCCAAAGCCATCGCGCAGTCGCTGGCCTACATCGACAGTCGGCTCGACGTGCAAAGCGTCTACGAGATGGTCGAGTGGTATCGCGGCCAGCGCATGATCGAGAAAGACACCGATCCCGCTACGTTCATCGATTTGAGCTTCGTACCGGGGCACGAGAACATCCCCGCGGCCATGCGCGCGGGTCGTTGAGATGGAGATCGCGCTCTCGAACATCACGCATCGATTCGGCGAGCTCACGGCACTCGACGACGTCTCGTTGCATGCGCACGAAGGCGAGATCGTCGCGATCATCGGCCCGTCGGGCTGCGGCAAATCGACGCTGCTCGGCATCGCCGGCGGCATCCTGCAGCCGACAGCGGGGCAAGTCGTGCTGCGCGGCGTGCCGGCGGCCGACACGCTCAACGAGATCACATTCATCTTTCAGGACTTCTCGTTGCTGCCGTGGCTCAATGTGCGCGACAACGTCGCGTTCGTGCTGAAGCATCACGGCCTTGGCGCGCCGGAGGTGGAACGCCGCATCGCCGACGCGCTCGAGCGCACGAACTTGAGCGAGTTCGCGCGCGCGCTACCGAAGCAGCTCTCGGGCGGCATGCGCCAGCGCGTCGGCATCGCGCGCGCGCTCGCAGTGCGCCCGGCCATTTTCCTCATGGACGAGCCGTTGTCGGCGCTCGACGCGCAGACGCGTGAGCTCTTGCTCGACGACATCCTGGCGCTCTGGCAGCGCGACCGCCCGACGATTCTCTATGTGACGCACAACTTCCAGGAGGCGATCCGCATCGCCCACCGCGTCTGCGTGCTGTCGCGCCGGCCGGGCCGTGTGCGCGAGATCATCGCGGTGCCCATTCCGCACGCCGAGCGCACTGGACCCGAGCGGCAGGCCGAGGTGGCCGAGCTCGGTAAGCGGCTTTGGTCGCTCATCAAAGACGAGGCGATCGTGGCTGATCGCGAGCTCGTGGCCCATGTCTGAACCGACGGCGGCAGCCAAAGGCGGCGCAGCGGCACGCGAGCGCAAGCTCGCTTTCCGCGGCGGCGGTTTCGTCATCGAGCAGCGCACCTGGATGAGCGTGCTCGCGTTCGTGGGCCTCATCGGGCTTTGGCAGCTCGTCACGGGCACGGGACTCGTGAGCCCGATTTTCCTGCCGTCGCCGATGCGCGTGTTGCGCGCGCTCTGGGAGCTCGCCGTGTCGGGCGACCTCTGGCGGCACGTGTCCGCGTCGCTCGTGCGGATCGGCTACGGTTGGCTCATCGGCACGCTGTTCGGCGTGTGCGTCGGGGTCACGATCGGTCTGTTCACGGTGTCGCGTGCCGTCGGCCTGCCGCTCGTCGCGGCGCTATTTCCGATCCCCAAAATCGCTTTGCTGCCACTCTTGATCCTCTGGCTCGGCATCGGCGAAGGGTCGAAGGTGGCGACGATCGCGCTCAGCGTGTTCTTCCCCACGGTCATCGCGACGTTCACCGGCGTGGACTCCGTGCCGCGGAATCTCATCCGCATGGCGCAGAGCTTCAACGTGCCGCTGTGGCGCATCATCGCGCAGGTGCTGCTGCCCGGCGCGCTCGCCGGCATGCTCGCGGGTTTCCGCATCTCGATCGCGGCTGCGCTGCTCGTGCTCGTGGCCGCCGAGATGATCGGCGCCCAGTACGGCATCGGCGCGTTTCTGATCCTCACGGGCAACATGATGCAGACCGACCGGCTCATGGCCGGCGTCGTCGTCGTCTCCGTGCTCGGCCTTCTGATGAGCCTGATCGTGGGGTTCGTCGAGCGGCGCCTGTTGCGTTGGCGATAGATTCGTTACGGGAGGGTTCCACCATGCGCCTAATCGTCCACGTCTGCTTGTCGATTGTTGCCGCGTCCCTGTCGTTCAGCGCCTTCCCGCAGTTGCCAACGGAGTTGCCGGCCGGTGCCGAGGCTCTGGCTGCCCGCCTGCTGACCCAGGTAGGGCCGCAGACTCAAGCGTGGATTCGCGCGGAAGCCGCGCGGGAGCGCGCGAGCGATTCCCTCTCGGAGGCAGCAGCGACGCGAGCCGTCCGAGCTAATCGCTCGCTCGGCAAGCTCACCGATGGCGACGTCACGGCGCTCGCCTACCTCGTGTTGATGGAGGCGGAAAAGTCGGCGCGCGAGGACCTCAAGGCCATTATGGACGGCGTGAAACGAATCGAAGATGCCAAGGTACGCCTGCGCCAGCCGCCGCAGACCGCGCGCGCTGCCGAGGTGCGGCCGCCGCCAAGGGCGACGTCTTCGACACGGACGGGCGCACGCCCTGCCGCGGTCGAGCCCCGAGCGCTACCACGAGCGGACTTCGATGCCCGGTTGGAGCGGGCGAAGAACGATCTCGATGCCTTGAGCGAGATGGGCGAAATGGAATCGCTACGGCTGCAGATGGCAACGGATCGGCAGTCGAGGAGGATGTCCACGCTGTCCAACTTGTTGAAAAAAATCTCCGACACCGCGCAATCGATCACGCAGAACCTCAAATAGGCAGTCGCGTGTTCCTGATCCTGCATCGAGACTGCACTGCGATGGCGCCGTTCGTCGCCATGGCCCTTCTCGTCAGTCCGACGGCATGGGCGCAGCGAGTGGCCGACATCGGCTTCACGAGCGTGGGGCGCGGCGCGCCGCTCGCGAGCGTGATTCCGCGCGAGTATCCCGTCACCGATTTGTCGCGGCTCGAGATGTATCCCGACAATGACCTCGTCGTCGGCCCGTGGCGCCCACAACGTCCCGGCCCGAACGGCACGCCGGTGCAACGCGACGAAGGAAGCGCGTGGGACGGCGCTAGCCCGCCCGGCATCGAGCCGCTGCCCGTCGATCTCTTCACGACGAGGGATTTCTACAAAGACCGATCGCTGTGGAGCGACCCGCGCTACTTCCGCTGCAACAGCCCGTGGGCCACCGAGGCGCAGCGCGGCGGGTACGCACGCGTCGTGTCGATCGGCAGCGATCCGCCGCGCACGGCCGCGTGGGGCTACTGCGACCGCGACTATCCGCGCGACGCCATCGTGAGCCCGTACGGGTTCGCGACGGCGCAAGAGCACTACGAGGCCTTGCTCGCCGAGACACGCGGCCGCGGCGGTCCCACGCCGCACACGTACGCGACTGTGCCGGGCGAGCTCAACGGCCGTTATCTCTGGCCGCGTGCGCAGAACTGGTACGCGGAGCTGTTCTTCAATCAGACGTCGACGATCTTGTCGCTGCTGACGCCCGAGTATCAGACGCGCATGGTGCAGGAGCTCTACCACGACGCGGTCAGCAATGCGCCGCAGTGGCCGGCGCAGTACTGCTGGCCCGAGGGTTTCATGCGGCGCTGGCACTACCACGGCGTGACGAATCAACCGCACACGGTGATCGTGACGCCGTCGCTCGTGCAGATCATGGCCGGTGACGCCGACAACTTCGTCACGAACATTCACATCGGGCGCACGTTCGACACGACGGGCGCCGTGCCGCGACTCGGCGCCGACGTGGCGCGCTGGTATGGCGAGACCGTCGGCTTCTGGGACGGCGACGTGCTGATTACCTGGACCTCGAACATCCAAGGCTGGAAGGTGCACGGCAACCCCGAGTTCTCGAGCCAGCTGCAGACCATCGAGATCTACACGCCGAACCGCGACGTTGCCGGGAAACTCATCGGCCTGAATCACGAGGGCATTTTTTACGACGCGGACGCGCTCGTGGAGCCCGTGCGAATCGTCCGCAACCTTCAGCGCTCGAGCGGCCTCGAAGAGGGCGATCCGTTTCAGTTCATCGAATGCCTGCCGCAGCTGTTCCCGCAGGGCGGGCGCGCGACGCCGGTTTCGCCGGGCGCGGTCATCGACTACACGGTGCCCGACATGTACGGCCGGCCGTGGGCCGAGATCTGGCGCCGGTTCCACGAGCAGGGCATGGAGCAGCCCGAAGCCGACGACATCTTCAGCTTCGAGTAGCAGTGAAACGCGTCTCCCGGCGATCTCTGCTGCTGGCCGTCGCGGTCGGCGGCTTGACCGCATGGTCAGTCGCCGGCGGCGAGAATCTCGAGCCGCGCGCCGTCGAAACTGTGACGATTGCGTTCCGCGTGCTCTTCACGGCGCTCGTCGTCGTGATCGTGCCCGTCTACTTCGTCAAGTACGGCCCCGCGAATTTCCTCTGGTTCTCGGACGTCGGACTGCTGGGCATCGCTGCGGCGTTCTGGCTCGAGAGCCCGTTGCTCGGGAGCATGATGGCGCTCTGCGTTCTTCTGCCCGAGACGCTCTGGCTCGTGTCGTTCCTGACCGGGGTGCTCACGAGAGGCCGCGCCGCGACGACGCTCGCGGCCTACATGTTCGATTCGAAAATACCGCTCTATCTGCGCGCACTATCGTGCGCCTTTCACGCCGCGTTGCCGCCCGGGGCGCTCTGGCTCGTATACCGCTACGGCTATGAAAGCCAAGCGCTCGGCGCGCAATGGTTGCTCGCGTGGATCGTATTGCCGGCCACGTTTTGGTTGGCGCCGCGCGAAAAGAACATCAACTGGGTGCATGGATTCGGCCACCCGCCGCGGAGCCCGTTCGGTCCGGCCACGCACTTCGCGCTCATGATGTTGGCGTACCCGACGTTGGTTTACCTGCCGGCCCACTGGCTGTTGCTGCGGTTGGTGCCGGGCTGACTGCCATTGGCGCCGAAGCCGATCGAGATCGCGTTCCCGTGCGGACACGGGTAGCGTCGATCGGTGCTGGGCGATCAAGGCCGCTCGAGCATCACGACCGTCGCGCCCTTGTAGGCCGTCCGCGCAAACTCGCGATACCCGCACTTCTCCGCCACTCGCACCGACGCGCGGTTCTGGTCGTTGATGACGCACACGGTGCGCTGCGGCCCGAGCGCACTCTCTAGCCAACGGAGGGCGGCTCGCGCGGCTTCAGTCGCATAGCCCGAGCCGTGCCACCGGCTCGCCAGCACCCAGCCGATCTCCGGCACTCCTTTGAGGGATGGCTCGATCTCGCGCTTGAAGTCTGCGAGGCCGACATCGCCGACATAGCGACCCGTGCTTTTCTCCGTCGCCGCCCAATAGCCGTAGCCCAACATCGGCCACAGCGCGACGTTGCGCAGGAAACGGGCCCAGCTCTCCTCTTCGGTAGACGGGCGTCCGCCGATGTAACGCATGACCTCGGGATCCGCCCACGTCGCCGCGACGTGCGGAAAATCCTCGA
Organism: Gammaproteobacteria bacterium; assembly: GCA_035249885.1. Classification (GTDB taxonomy): domain Bacteria; phylum Pseudomonadota; class Gammaproteobacteria; order Steroidobacterales; family Rariloculaceae; genus FEN-1219. The sequence continues at coordinate 13,905 of DATFFV010000418.1, forward strand.
GCCTAAGCCCACGGAGAACGAGGCGTTCGGTTTCGATCGTGGGCGCTTCGTGAAGGGCCGTTGCCGTCACATCAATTCAGCACGGTCCAGTCGAGGATGACCTTGCCCGACTGCCCAGAGCCCATCGTCTCGAAACCCCGCTGGAATTCATGGATAGGGAAGTGGTGTGTGATGATCGGTGTGATATCGAGCCCAGCCTGCAGCAGCGCCGCCATCTTGTACCAGGTTTCGAACATCTCGCGGCCGTAGATGCCGCGCATGTTGAGTCCCTTGAAGATCACCTGGTTCCAGTCGATGGCCATCTCGCCGGGCGGGATACCCAGCAGGGCGACACTGCCGCCGTGGTGCATGGTGCGCAGCATGTCGCGGAACGCGGAAGGGTTGCCCGACATCTCGAGGCCGACGTCGAATCCTTCCTGCATGGCGAGCTCGCGCATGACGTCGTCGAGTGTTTCGCGCGTAACGTTGACCGCGCGCGTCGCGCCCATCTTCTTCGCGAGCCCGAGTCGGTAGTCGTTCACGTCGGTGATGACCACGTGCCGCGCGCCGACGCGCTTGGCGATGGCCACGGCCATGATGCCGATCGGACCGGCTCCCGTGATGAGCACGTCCTCGCCCACCAGGTTGAACGCAAGCGCGGTGTGGGTCGCGTTGCCGAACGGATCGAGGATGCTCGCAATATCGTCCGTGACCGCGTCCGGAAGCTTGAATGCGTTGCTGGCGGGGATCGCGAGATATTCCGCGAAACAACCCTGACGGTCCACGCCGACGCCCACGGTGTTGCGGCACAGATGGCGCCGGCCCGCGCGACAGTTTCGGCAGAATCCGCAAGTGATGTGGCCCTCGCCCGAGACGCGGTCACCCACCGCGAAGCCCCGCACTTCGCTGCCCAGATCGACGATGCGCCCGTAGTACTCGTGGCCCACGGCCATCGGCACGGGAATGGTCTTCTGCGCCCAGGCGTCCCAGTCGTAAATGTGCATGTCAGTGCCGCAGATCGCGGTCTTCGCGATCTTGATGAGCACGTCGTTCGGGCCCACCGTCGGCACATCGATGTCCTTCATCCAGATGCCTGGACGCGCTTTACTCTTGACCAGTGCCTTCATCGAATCTTCGGCGCGGAAACCCCGTCGTTCATGACGGTGAGGAAGCGCCGCTCCGTGTTGTGGGTTGTTAGGGCGCTGACACGGCACGCTTGGGCGGGTACTCGACCAAGAGGTGAATATGATCCGGTTCGCCGTCGAGTGCGAGAAGCTGCGCGCCCATCCGCCCGCAGACGTTCGCGCAGTGCGATAGAATCGTGCCGAGAATGATTCAGGTCTACCGCTACCGCGTCAAGAATCTCGCGGGCCTGCTTCACCAGCACGCGCTTGCCGTCAACTGCGTCTGGAACTACTGCAACGACGTGCAGAAATCCGCGCTGACCTGGAACAAGCCATGGCCGAGCGGCTTCGATCTGAACGTTCTCACGACCGGATCGAGCAAGGAGCTCGGCCTTCACTCGGGCGCCGTCAACGCGGTTTGCGAGCAATATGCCAAGTCTCGCAAACAGCACAAAAGGCCGTTCTTGCGCTATCGCGGGCGCCGCTGCCTCGGCTGGGTCCCGCTGAAAGGCAGAGACCTCAAGCGCGAAGGGAACGCGTTCCGATTCGCCGGCAATACCTTCCGCGTGTGGTACTCGCGACCGCTGCCGCAAGGCAAGATCAAAGACGGCACGAATTTCGCTCAGGACTCGCGCAGGCGCTGGTATCTGAACATCGTGGTCGAGATAGCGGATGTGGAGCCGCGCGCGATCGAGCGCGAAGTGGGCATCGACCTCGGACTGAAAGACCTTGCGGCACTCTCGACCGGCGAGAAGATCGAGAACCCTAAGCAGCTCGCCAAGCTGGCCGCCAAGCTGGCGCAGGCGCAGCGCGCCAACAAGAAACGCCTCGCTACCAACATCCACGCGCGCATCAAAAATGCGCGCAACGACTTCTTGCACAAAGCCCCGCATCGCATCGTGCGAGACTTCGACTACATCGCGGTCGGAAACGTGAACGCCGCGGGACTCGCCAAGACCAGCCTGGCTAGGCCCAAGCTCGATGCAGGCTGGTCGTCCTTCCGAAACATGCTGCGCTACAAAGCGATTGCGCGCGGAGCCTGGTACGAGGAAGTGAACGAACGATTCAGTACCCAGGTCTGTTCTGCTTGCGGCTCCCTGCCCGAGCAGAGGCCGAAAGGTATCGCGGACCTTGGAATAAGAGAGTGGGCGTGTGGCGACTGCGGTTCCGTACACGATCGTGACCAAAACGCTGCGTTGAACATTCTCCGAGTGGGACATCACTCGCCAGTCGTGGGAATCCCCGGCCTCTAGGCCGGGGGGGCATGTCAAATCAACTTCAGCTCCTGACCCACCTTCACGAAGGCCGCGAGCGCGCGTTCGAGCTGCGCGTCGGTCAAGCCGGCCGACATCTGTGTGCGGATGCGCGCCTCGCCGTGAGGCACGACCGGGAACGAGAATCCGATGACGTAGACCCCTTCGCCGAGCAGCCGGTCGGCGAAACGCGCCGCGAGTGCGGCGTCGCCGATCATGACCGGGATGATCGGGTGCTCGCCGGGCTTGAGACGAAAACCGGCGGCCTGCAGGCCGGCGCGGAACTGACGGGCGTGCGCGAACAACGTTTCCTTGAGCTGCGGCGCCTCGACGACCATGTCGAGCGCGCGTAGCGTCACCGCGGCCACGACCGGCGGGATGCTGTTCGAGAACAGGTACGGCCGCGAGCGCTGCCTAAGCCACGCAATCGCGGCAGCCCGGCCGCTCGTGTACCCGCCGCTGCCGCCGCCGAGCGCCTTGCCGAACGTCCCCGTGAGGAAGTCGATGCGTCCCGCGACGCCGCAGTATTCGGGCGTGCCGCGGCCGCCTGCACCCATGAAGCCCGCCGCGTGCGAGTCGTCGACCATGACGAGCGCGCCGTAGCGGTCGGCGAGATCGCAGATCTCGCGCAACGGCGCGATGGCGCCGTCCATCGAGAACACGCCGTCGGTCGCGATAAGGCGCGTGCGACAGTCCTGCGTGTCCTTGAGGTGCTGCTCGAGCTCGTCGAGATCGCGGTTCGCGTAACGTAGGCGGCGTGCCTTACAGAGCCTAATGCCGTCGATGATGCTCGCGTGATTGAGCGCATCGGAGATGACCGCGTCCTGCTCGCCGAGCACCGTCTCGAACAACCCGCCGTTGGCGTCCCAGCAGGACGAGTAGAGGATCGTGCCCTCCGTGCCGAGGAACCGCGACAACGCCGCCTCGAGCTCAATGTGTAGGGTTTGCGTGCCGCAGATGAAGCGGACCGACGCCGTGCCGTAGCCGTAGCGGTCGAGCGCGCGGTGCGCCGCCTCGCGGATTGCCGGATGGTTCGCTAGCCCTAAATAGTTGTTGGCGCAGAGATTGATGACTTCCGTGTCGTTGGTGCGAATCTGCCCGCCTTGGGGGCTTGAGATCACGCGTTCGTTCTTGAAGAGGCCCTGCGCGCGGAGCTGCTCGAGCTCGGAGTCGAGTCGTCTATAGAAAGCGGTATCCACGCGTCACCACGTCCCAAAGAACCGGGCGCAATTATACGTCCGCCGCATGTGGGCCCCCGCTGGTGAGTCGTCGACCATGACGAGCGCGGCGTAACGGTCGGCGAGATCGCAGATCTTGCGCAACGGCGCGTGTGAGTCTTCACCTCCTAGTCCACTGACGAAACGAACCGCGGCGGGCTTCGTGACTTCTTGGCATGCGCCTTGCATGGAATTGCGCGACCGCGCCTGAGGGGCGGCTGCATGAGTTCCGCACAAGAGGAGGTTGGTCATGAACAAGCTGGCAGTAGTGATATTGGCCGCTGGTCTCCCGTTGGCCGCGTGTGCTCCGGAACCGGGAGGGCAGCAGCCGGCGCCGCAGCCCGGTGCGCAAAGTGCGAGCGAGCCGACATTCGAGGTCGTGGATAGCAACAAGGACGGCAAAGTCAGCCGCGATGAAGCGGGCATCGTTCAAGGTCTAGACTTCGGAACGGCCGACGCCAACAGCGACTCCATGCTCGACCGGCTGGAGTACACGGCCGCGATCGCGGAAATCTCGAGGTCGCGAGGCTAAGTCGATCACGACGAATGCGGGGCGTGGCGTCCCGCATTCGTCGACCGCCCGGTTCGCCCCCGCGAATTTCCCAAGATTTGCACGCGGGATCCACAATTTGCACCGTGCGTTTCGCGGTCCCCACGCAGGGCGTCCCGCACCGCCGGGCGTTCGATGCACGAGTGGCGCGTTAGGTTTTGCGTGTCAGCACCGCGCCCTCGTGCACGGGTGCCACCGTGCGCTGGTACACACCGAGCCAGCCGCGCTGGTCGTGCGCGCCGAACGCGCGCACCGTCTTGCGCCGCTCCGCGAGCACGCTCTCGGGCACTTCGAGATCGACGGCCTTGCGGCGCACGTCGATCGAGATGATGTCGCCGCTCTCGAGCAAGCTCAGCGGTCCACCGGCCGCGGCCTCGGGCGAGGCCTCGCCGACCACGAGGCCGTTGTTGACGAGCCCAGAGAGCTGGCCTTCGGTGATCGCCGCGACGCGATCGAGCAGGCCCGCGCCGTCGAGCGCGAAGATAACGGCCGACGTCATCGCCATGCCCGGGCCCCCGATGACGCCGAGGCCGCGCAGCACGACGACGTCGCCGGGGTGCACGCGATTGTCTTTGATCGCCGCGAGCGCTTCGTCGCGCGAGTGAAAAATGTTCGCCTTGCCGCGGAACTCGAGCATGCGCTCACCCGTGCCGCCCAAGCGCACGATGCCGCCGCCCGGCAGCAGACTGCCGCGCACGATCACGATCGCGGGGCGTTTCGAGAACGGCTTGTCGAGCGTCGCGATCGTGCGCTCGTCGGTCACGGTCGTGCTTGCGAGAATCTCGCCGAGCGTTTGCCCGGACACGGAGCGTGCGCCCAAGTCGAGCTGGCGCTCGAGGCGCTTGAGCACGGCGCGCGCGCCGCCCGCGGCTTCGAAGTCTTCGATGTGCGCGTTGCCGTTCGGCTTCACCGTGGCGAGCAGCGGCACGCGGTCCGCCCAGTCGGCGAACGTCTGGTAGACGTCGATGTCGACCTCGGCTTCGGTCGCGATGGCCTGCAGGTGTTTCACGCAATTGATCGAGCCGCTGAC
>DATFFV010000419.1:0-8273 GCA_035249885.1 Gammaproteobacteria bacterium
ACGCCGAATCGGAAGGCGTCACGGTGTTCGTCGACGCCTTCGACGTGCCGGCCCCCGTGGTCTCGCACTTGCAGAATACCGATCCGAACCTGAGCTTCAGCTCGGGCTGGTCGCTGGACGACTCAGTGGATTCCGACCTTCCCTGGAGCGGCGGGTCCGCCGCGATCTCGAGCACCTCGGGAGCGCAAGCCACGTTGGCCTTCAACGGCACGGCCATCGGCTGGGTCGGCCAGCGCGGCCCCGACGGCGGCATCGCGCGCGTCTACGTCGACGGGGCCTTGGCCCGCGAGGTCGACACGTATCACCACACGCTCAAATTTCAGAACACACTGTTCGAAGCGCACGGGCTCGCCGACGGAAATCACACCTTGACGATCGAAGTCACGGGCGGCCGCAACGCCGCGTCGTCGGGCACGCAGATCGTCGTGGACGCGTTCGACGTGACGACACCCGGTACGCGCTTCCAGGAGGAGGATCCCGCCGTCCTCTACAGCGGCGACTGGACGCATGGCAATTTGAACAAGCCCTGGAGCGAAGGGACCGTCGCCGCGTCCGCCACGGCGGGTGCGCAGGTGAGCTTCACGTTCACGGGAACCTCGGTGACGTGGATCGGCTGCCGCAAGCTCACGACGGGCATCGCGCGCGTCTACATCGACGGCACGTTCGTGCGCGAGATCGATACCTATCAACCGATGCCCATCGAGGGTTACCAAACGCCAGTGTTCACGGCATCGGGGCTGGCGCCGGGCGTGCACACGTTGACGATCGAGGCGACCGGGCGGAGCCACCCTTCGGCATCGAGCGCCTACGTCGTCATCGACGCCTTCGACGTTCGGCCCTGAGGCGTTACGCGCTCAATCGATCCTCATGGCCGCATCGCAGGCGGCGCCCGCGGGTTGCCCTTCCAGCCGAACGAGGGCGACCGTCTCGCCGATCTCGCGATACGTGAATCCGGCGCATTCTAGGACGCGCCGCAGCGCCTCTCGCGCCGAAACGTCTTGGAACCGCACCGTTACAGTCATGTCTCCAAGTTGCTCGAGACCCGTGATGGCGCCGGGGCCGAGCCCGCTGAAGCTGCCGATCAGCTCGACCACCTTGACGACGGGTAACCGCGAGAAATTCAATGTCAGGTGCTCCTCGGAGATGAGCTCGGCAACCGAAACCGGGGCCTTCGTCAGCGCAAATAGACCCACGAGCGCGCACAGCCCGATGCCGACGATGTCTCTGCGAAGCGATGCCGTGTGGTTCCTGATCATGGCGATTCTTTCCTTCTGATTGCCAAAGAAGCTCAGCAATGACGGAAACAGGTAGGCCCCGGCGCCGACCAAGAGTGCTCTGCCATAGCTGTAACGATCCTGATTGCTGCTGCGGCGGAGGACGGCTTGATCGCACGCGAGCTCTTGATCGTCGCGCATCGCGTTGGCCGCGAGATGGACGATCGGATTGAACCAAAACACGCTGCGCAGCGCCTCCCACAGCGTCTGCACCCAGAGGTCCCCGCTGGCTGCGTGCGTGAGCTCGTGCTGCACGACCCACCGCTGCTCCTCGAGCGAGAAGCGCTGAAAAAAATCGGTCGGCAGGTAGACGAGCGGGCGCCTGAGGCCGGTGACGAACGGCGTCCCCGGCAGATCGGTGACGAAGTACGACGGCCCACGCCTCTGCAAGCGCGCCGGGACGATTGCGGACAACTGCGCCGGCAGCTCGATGGGCGACGACTGTCTCACGAGCAGGCTTCTGAACTTGATCGCACCCCCAACTCGCAGCGCGATCCACAGCAAAGCGCCCGTGACCCAGAGGGTGGTCCATGGCACAGCGCTCGGCAGTATCCAAACGTCGGGGGACGGGTAGATGGCGATGGACAACTCCCCGCCCGGAACGCCGACGCTTTCGACGAGCGTGCGCGGCCATTCCGGGCGGTCGATCAACACTGCCCGAATGACCGGAATAAACCACAGCCAGTATGCCACGCGGGCCCCGAGCGTGCGACGGACGACCGGACGGACCAGCAAGACGAGCCCGATGAGCAAGCTCATCTCGAGCGTAGTGCGATACAGCCACTCAACGGCCATGCTTCTTCACGCGCTTCAAGATCGCTTCCATCTCTTCGACGTCCCGCTTGGACAGCTTTTGCTGATCGGCGAAGTGCGCGATCAACGCCGGCATTTGGCCGTTGAAGAATCGACCCAGTAGTCCCTCGGTTTCGGTGGCGACGACGGCCTCTTTCGTGACCAAGGGCTCGTAGAAGAAACGCTTGCCGTCCTTGCGCCTACGGACGGCCTTTTTGGCTACGAGCCTGACGAGCAGCGTCTTGATCGTGTTCTCGTGCCAGTCGGCTTTCCCTTGGACGCGCTCGACGATTTGACCGACCGTGAGCGGCGACGCGTCCCAGAGCGCTTCGAGCACGTAGTGCTCCGACTTCGAAATGTTCATTCTCGCGACACGCCTACCGTAGTGGCCACAGAGACTACGCTTGTAGTCTACACGCTGTCAACTGTAGAGTAGGTGCCCTGGGCGGGCAACCGACCGGGATTGCGGACTACGATCCCGGCCGATGGCTTCGTCTGGACTCGGCCGCCACCGACACCATAGCTGTGCGCGCGACGCCGAATCCTAGTCGCGTCGTTTTCGGCGCGCCGCCGACCCGCCGATCAGCCCGAGATCCATGAGAACGGCGATGACGACGACGACCAGCTGAAAACCCTCGACTGATCCATGACTGTTGATCGCCCACGCATACGCCAGCGTCGTACACGGCAGGAATAGAAACCCGAGGAATGGCCAGAGCACGGACTCATAGGCTCGACCAATGTAGTCGCTGAACAAGACTACGAGCACGATTGCGAACCGGGGCGCTATCAGCGCGAGGCAACCGACCACGATTGGCATGACGCCCTACTTTTCTTACTCGTCGTCGAACTCGAGCAGCTCGTTCTCGAACTCCTCGTAGGTCGCGTTGTCCTCGCAGACGAGCTCTTCGATGGTCCAGTCGGTCTTACGGTAGTAACGCGAGAACTCCCACGGCTTTACGAGCGCGACGGGATCATCTATGCGCATGTCGATCTGGAGCTGGCCTTCGTCGTTCAAGTAGATGCGCTCCGTGAGCTTCATCTCTTCGCTGTGCGGCACGGCGATGCGATCGATCCAGGTCTTGTCGTTGAACTGCGTGGTCTCGACGACGAGCGCCTTGCCCTCCCAATGGCCGATCGCGTCGCCCATCCACGACGGCGCGAGATCGGTGCGGTGCTCGCGGCCGTCGGTATAGATCTGACGCACGAGGTGGTCGTACTCGAACACCATGAGAACGCGCCCCGGGAGCTGAATGATCTCCATCGGGAACGGATGGATGTAGATGCGCGGCGTGCCGGGTGGATAGCACTTGTAGACGAGGTCGTCGGTCTCGGCAACGGGCACGCCGCGCGGACCGCGCTGCGGCTTGGCGGCGTCGAACCTCGCTTGGCCCCACGCCGTCATTTCGGGCAGATCCTTGCTGAACGTATTGATCGCCCACTCGGCCGTGCCCGGCAGGTTCACATTCGTCCAGACGCCGCTCAAGTCGGCGTTGTGCTCGCCCGACGTCGGCACTTGCGCCGACGTCGCCGACACCGCGACCAACAGTACGCCGGCGGCCGCGCCCGCCGAGCCTCGTTTTCGACGCATTTTCACCCCGCTATTCGTCGTCGATGAGCACCGTGCCCTGGCCGTCGACGATCTTGAGAATATCCATCATCGGCGCGCCGTTGCGCGCCGGATGCCCCGTCATCGTGATGCTGTCGCCGGGCTTCAGGATCGACCTGTGCCACTTCACCGCACGAGCATCGCGCGCGAGGCGGTTCGGGCTCGTGAGCTCGCCGCCCCACTTCGTTTCTTTGCCGTCGTCGCCTTTCACGGTGACGTAGACGAGCACGTGCGGATTCACGAACTGAAAATCCGTGACCGTGCCCGCGACCGTGATCTTCTCCACGGGCTCGAATACGCCCGCGCCGTGATGCGCCGCGGCCCGGGTCGCCGTCAGCAACCCGAGCGCCACGATGAGACCCACTCTGCCGCTCATGCTCCTTCCTCCTCGCCCGGCACGGTCATTAAACCGCGCCGCGTGCGCTCAAGCGAATCCGATACAACGTCGTGCGCCCCGTGATGTACAGCGTGCGGCCGTCGTCGCCCCAGCCCACGTTCGTCAGCGCCTCGTCGGGCCGTATCGTGCCCAAATGCGTGCCGTCGGGCGAGAGGACCCAGACACCGCCGGGTCCCGTCGCGTAGACGTTGCCCGCGAGGTCCACCTTCATGCCGTCGGCGCCGCCCAGACCTTCGACGCCCGTGATGTCGAAGAACACGCGCTTGTTCGACAGGCCGCTGGCGCCGAGATCGTACGCCATCCAACCCGTCACGGCACCGCCCGAGTTCGCGACGTAGAGAATCGATTCGTCGGGCGACAGCACGAGCCCGTTCGGGCGCTCTTGCTCGCGCGTCAGGAGCTCGAGGTCGCCGCCGGGCCGCAAGCGATAGACGCCGTTGAACGTGAGCTCGCGCAGGGGCGAATTGTCCATGCCTTCGAGCCCGAACGACGGATCCGTGAAATACACGGTGCCGTCGCGCGCGACGACGAGATCGTTGGGGCTGTTGAGCCGCTTGCCTTCGAAACGCTCCGCGAGCGGCGTGAGCGTGCCGTCCTTCTCGAGCCTCACGACCGAGCGGCTGCCGTAGACGCACACGAGCAGCCGGTTCTCGGCATCGAGCGCGACACCGTTCGGCCCGACGCCGCGCAAGCCGGTGCCGTCGCCGTGGAAGAACGGCCGCACGTAGTCGCGCGGGCCTTCGGCCATCGTCCACTGGTAGATGGCGTTGCCGCGCAAGTCGGAATACAGCAACCGCGCCTCGTCGCGGAGCCAGACGGGCCCTTCGAGGAACACGAAGCCATCGGCGAGCTTCTCGATCGTCGCGCCCGCGGGCACGAGCGCGTCGAAGCGCGGATCGAGGCGGACGATGACGCCGGCGCCGGCCGGCGCCTCGGTTTGCGCTGTGGTCGCCAAAGACGCGAGCAGCGCGAAAACAGCCGCGAAGGCAGTGTGGAGACCGAAGCAGGGTCGCATGCCGGAACCCCCTGGCAGGACGAGCGCTACGACGAAGGCATTATGGTCCCGCTCCGGCGGGAAATACGAGTCGTGGCCGCGTCCTGAGCATGTTTCCGGCCGTCCGCCTTACCTCAATGACCGCCGCCTCTTCCTAACGCGAGTCGCCGCCGTGCTGCGCGAGCATTGTGCTCCACACTTTTTCCACTTCGGCCAGCGCTCCCGCGAACGCCTCGCGTTCCGCCACCGCTCTTGCCTCTTCAAGGGCCGATTGCGTGTTCCAAATATTAGAGCGCTGCTCCTCCGTTGCGGAAGCCTCTGCGACGCCATAGACATAGCCAGTGCGGACATCCATGAACGCGGCCGCACACGTCGCCGTTACCTTGGCCTTCTTGTTTGGAAAGAAGCCGAGACCCACGGCCTGTAATGGCCCAATTCGGACCGTATCCGTGCGAAAGGAGGTATCGAGCGTGTAAAGGAGAACGACGTCGCCACGCAGTTGCGCGGCGGCAGTGCGAAGGTCCCGAGCTGAATTCAGCTCCGCCGGCAGTAAAACCCGGCTCAACTGGCCAACAGACGCGATACCGGGCATTGCGCCGATTCGAGCGAAATCCTCCTCCGTCTCGATGTCGCGTGCGGTTAGCACAGAAAACCTACCGTGCCCGTATCCACGATTCGAATAGGACACATAACCTGACGCTTGGACGCGAGCAACGATGAGCTGTGCTGGAAATAGCGCGGCGGGTTCTCGCGCGAGCGCTTCACTGATATCCCCTTCTGTGATTGCAGGAATGGATACGGCCCCGCCTGGCGTCACATAGCTGGCGCACCCGCCAAGCTCGATTCCGATAATGACAATGAAAAGGGCTCCTACTCGCTTCATGAACGTCATCCTCCCGGCGCTTTAGGACGATTTGTGCCACCAATCCATTAAGCGCCCGACTTGGCCGAAAGGTTCACGCGAAATCGCTGCTTCCGGCGCGGGCTATACTAGTTCACCGCGACCCGGATCTCTTGATCGCACGCATGACGGCACGCTTCGTTTTCGCCGCTACCCAGGCGGGCGCCGAGCGGTCGCTCAAGAACGAGATCGCGCGCGAGCATCCAGAGCTACGCTTCGCGTTCTCGCGACCCGGGTTCGTCACGTTCCGTGTGCCCGAGGAGACTGACGACCGGTTTCGGTTGCGCAGCGTCTTCGCGCGCACCTGGGGGATTTCGCTGGGCAAGGTGGAAGCGGCCGACGACGCGCTGCTGGTGCGCGCTACTTGGCAACGGGTGGCCGAACGTCTCCTTGGCGATGCATCGACCGAGCTCCGTCACCTGCACGTCTGGCAGCGCGACCGCGCACTGCCCGGCGACGAGGGCTACGACGCGGCGTCGGCCGAGCTCGAGCGAGCCATCGGCGCAGCGCTGCTCGAGCAGCGACCGCGGCCCGGGCCGGCATTGCAACCGGCTGTCAACGTCGCAGCCGCCGAAGGCGAGCCCGTACTCGATTGCGTGCTCGTCGAGCGGCACGAATGGTGGCTCGGCTGGCACCGGGCGAGCTCGCCCGAGACGCGTTGGCCGGGCGGCGTGCCGCCGATCGCGCTGCCCGAACGTCTCGTCTCGCGCGCGTATCTCAAGATCGTCGAGGCGCTCGAGTGGTCGGACCTGCCCATCGCGGCCGGCGACAAGTGCGTCGAGATCGGCAGCTCGCCGGGCGGCTCGTGCCTCGCGCTGCTCGAGCGCGGGCTCGTGGTCACCGGCATCGACCCGGCCGAGATGGACGCGGCCGTGCTCGCACACCCGAGCTTCACGCATCTGCGCGCGCGCGCGAAAGACGTCAAGCGCAGCGTGTTCCGTGACTGCCGCTGGCTCGTCATGGATGCGAACGTCGCGCCGAACTACACGCTCGACACGCTCGACGGCTTGCTCATGCAGGCCGGCGTAAGGCCCGAGGGCCTCGTGCTCACGCTCAAGCTCACGGATTCGAAGCTCGCCGAGAAACTGCCGGAGATCGCCGAGCGCATTCGCGGCCACGGCTACCGCCGTGTGCGCATGCGCCAGCTCGCGTTCAATCGCCAGGAGGTCTGCGCCGTCGCGACCGACCCCGTCCCGCGGCCGGAGCGCGACTCGTTATGATGGCGCGTACGGAGGTGCTGTCGATGGCGATCCGAATGCTCGCCCTGACGTTGGCTTGGGCCGCGCTCGCGAGCGCGCCGTCGTCGGCGCAGACCAGCGACACCGTGCCCACGGCCGCGACGAGCGGGGCGCAGATGACGACGGCGGCCCGCGCGCTGCTCGCCACACTCGGCGCCGACGAGCTCAAGGCCACGTTGTTCGCGCTCGCCGCTCGGTGGCTTGAATCGCGAGCAAATGTTGCGCGTGCACGATCTATTGCGCGCTTCGCTGTCGAGCCAGGGCTACCAGAAAGTTGCCGGCGTCATTCGCCTCGACGACATCAACCGCAGTCAGCAAGTCGCGCGCCTCGCGCCCGACGCGAGCGCGTACCAGAAGGCGCGAGCGCAAAGCTTCGGCTCCGGCAACTACTTCGTCGCGTTCTTCGGCGACCCGCGCGAGGACGCGCGCTGGGGTTGGCTCATCCAAGGGCATCACCTCGGCGTCAGCTTCACGGTGGCCGACGGCCGCACGAGCTTCCTGCCGATGTTCGTCGGCGCGACGCCGCTCAGCGTCGAGGAAAACGTCGAGACTGGCTGGTCCGCTCTTGCCCAAGAAGTGACACGGGGCGTTGAGCTGCTGCGCTCGCTGACCGACAGTCAGCGCGCCGCAGTAGTGTTGTCGCCGGACGCCGTACCCGGCGACGTGCTGAACGGCGTCGGCTTGAAGCAGCGTTTCACGCCGAGCGAAGGCCTCCGCGCCGCCGCGATGACGCCCGAGCAGAAGCGCTTGTTGCGCGCACTCGTCGAGGAATACGTCGAGAACGCGGATTTCGACGCGGCCGACGCGCAGCTCGAGGCGATCGCCACGGCGGGTTGGGACGAGCTCACGTTCACGTGGCGCGGCTCGGAAGGCGATCTCGAGGAGCCGTTCTACTACAGGGTGCAAGGGCCCCGCATCATCATCGAGCTGCGCAACTCGGAGAACCACGTGCACACGATCACGCGCGACCCGGCCAATGACTATGGCGAAGCGTGGCTCGGTATGACGTATCGCGAGACGATCACGGCGGCCGAGCGCTCGGCCGCGGCGCGGCAGGCAGCCGAGTAG
>DATFFV010000420.1:0-6625 GCA_035249885.1 Gammaproteobacteria bacterium
GGCGCTACGCGCGAAGTTCAATCTCGATCTGCGCGTGCGCGCCATCGGCGGCAGCAAGAAAATGGCGCTCGAGCAGCACCGCATCGATCTCGAGCGATGGCGCGAGGCGCTCGAAAAAGGCGTTGCGATGGACGCCGACCAGCTCGCCGGGCACGTCCAAGCCGATCACCTGCCGCACGCCGTGCTCGTCGATTGCACGGCGAATCAGGCCGTGGCGGATCGCTACGCCGAGTGGCTCGAGCGCGGCATTCACGTCATCACGCCGAACAAGCGCGCGCACAGCGGGCCGATCGCGTATTACCAGACGCTCAAGCGCTTGAGCGGCGGCTCACGGACGCATTTCCTCTACGAGGCGACCGTGGGCGCGGGCCTGCCCGTGATCCACACGCTCAAGGATCTCGTCGCCACGGGCGACGAGATTCGCAGCATCAGCGGAATTTTCTCGGGCACGCTCGCGTACTTGTTCAACCTCTTCGACGGCACCCGGCCGTTCTCCGAGATCGTGCGTGAGGCGAAGGCTAAGGGTTACACCGAGCCCGATCCGCGCGACGATCTGTCAGGCAAGGACGTGGCTCGCAAGGCCGTGATCCTCGCGCGCGAGGCGGGGCTCACGCTGGAGCTCGACGATATCGCCGTCGAGAGTCTCGTGCCGCCTGCGCTTAGCGAAGCTTCCGTGGGCGAATTCTTGAAGCGGCTGCCGGACTTCGATGCGCCCATGGCCGAGCGCGTAGCGGCCGCGCGGCGCGCCGGGCACGTGCTGCGCTACGTGGCCACGATCGACGTCCAAGCCGGCAAGGCCAAGGTCGGGCTCGAGTCGTTCGCCCCGCAGCATCCGTTCGCGAACATCAGCCTCACGGACAACATCGTGCAGTTCGTGACGGGGCGTTATTGCGATAACCCGCTCATCATTCGCGGCCCGGGCGCGGGACCGGCCGTCACCGCGGGCGGGATTTTCGCCGACCTCCTGCGTCTTTGCAGCATGCTCTCCGGCAATCACAATTGAGACACGATGCGTTATCAGAGCACGCGTGGCGGGGGTGAGACGGAGCTCGTCGATGCCGTGATGCGCGGGCTCGCGGCCGACGGCGGGCTGTTCGTGCCCGAGGAGCTGCCGCGCTTCGCGCCGCAAGACTTCCGCGGTAACTCGCTCGCCGAGATTGCGACGGAGCTGCTCGCGCCGTTCTTCGCGGGCTCGAGCCTCGAGGGCGAGCTCGCCGCGATCTGCGGCGATGCGTTCGATTTTCCGCTGCCGCTCAAGCGCGTCGCTGCCGATCTCGAGGTGCTCGAGCTCTTCCACGGCCCGACGGCGGCGTTCAAGGACGTCGGTGCGCGGTTCCTCGCCGCGGTCATGGAACGCGCGCTCGCGCGCTCGACCGACACACGTCCGCTGACGATCCTCGTCGCGACATCGGGCGATACGGGCGGAGCGGTCGCCGCGGCGTTTCATCGCCGGCGCGGAATCCGCGTCGGCGTGTTGTTCCCCAAGCGGCAGGTGTCGCCGCGCCAGCAACACCAGCTCACGTGCTGGGGCGACAATATCCGCGCGTTCGAGGTCACGGGCTCGTTCGACGACTGCCAGGCGCTCGTCAAGGCGGCGTTCACCGACGCCGGTTTGCGGGAGCGTCATCGGCTCACGGCCGCGAACAGCATCAATATCGGGCGGATCCTCCCGCAGGTGGCCTATCATGCGGCCGGGAGCCTCTGGCACTGGCGCGAGCATGGTTCGACCGCGGGCTCGATCATTCCGAGCGGCAATCTCGGCAACGGCATGGCATGCGTCTGGGCGCGCGCCATGGGTCTGCCCGTGCGCGAGGTCGTGCTCGCCGTGAACGCCAACCGGACGATTCCGGATTTCCTGGCCACGGGGCAATGGACGCCGCGCGCGAGTGTCGCGACGCTGGCCTCGGCCATGGACGTCGGCAACCCGAGCAACATGGAGCGGCTGCGCAACTTGCTGCCCGATTTCGCGGAGCTGCGTTCCAACGTCGAAGCCTATCCCGTCGACGACGTTGAGATCCGCGCCCAGATCGCGAAAGACCATGCCCGCTACGGCACGGTCTGGTGCCCGCACACGGCGACGGGTTTTTGGGTCTACGATCACCTGCCGCCGGCCCGCAAGGCGGGGCGGCCGTGGATCGTCAACGCGACGGCACACCCGGCCAAGTTCGAGGCGATCGTCGAGCCCGTGATCGGCCGCGTCGTCGCCGTGCCGCCGACGCTCGCGGCACTGCTCGCTCGGCCGACCGCGAGCACGCCACTCGCGCCGCGGTTGGCTGATTTCGCAGCTGAGCTGGACTCATGGGAACAGAAATAACAACGAGTTATGAGATAAAGTGAACGTGCTAGACGACTATCGCTTGTTGGCCGGCGGGGCCGTCCTCGTGCTGCTCTTGGTGCTGGTCGCCTGGTGGCTCTGGCGCCGCCACCGCGGGCCCGAGCTCGCCAAGGCGATCGAGGCCGTCGCCCTCGATCGGCTCCAGAACGTGCTGCTGCCCGACGGCATGGGCGGCCACATCCAGGTCGAGCACCTGTTGCTCACGGGCCAGGGCCTCGTCGTCATCGACGCCAAGTCGTTCGCCGGCACGATCTTCGCCAGCGAGCGCATGGCCGAGTGGACGGTGATCGGCAAGGGTGGTCGCTTCACCTTCCCGAATCCGCTCGGCACTCTTTACGATCGCGTAGCCGCGCTGCGCCAGCTCGTGCGCGACGTGCCCGTCGCGGGCTACGTCCTGTTTGGGGGTGGCGCCGACTTCTCGAAGGGCCGGCCGCGCGACGTGCTGTCGACGGCCGAGCTGCTCGTGCGCCATCGGCGCCCCGATGCGGCGGATATCGAGCAATTGCTGGTCGCGTTCGCGCCGCACTGGGACCGCGTCAAGGCCGAAACGGAGCCCGCCCCGCGTTAGCTTCGCGCCGGCAGCCCGAACAGTCGCTCGGCGTTGGCCGTGGTCGCTCGCGCTACCGTGTCCACGGGTTCACCACGCAATGTTGCGATGCGCTCGACGACGTGCGCAAGAAAAGCCGGCTCGTTGCGCCGGCCGCGCGGTTTCGGTTCGAGATCGCGCGGCAGGAGATAGGGCGCGTCCGTCTCGACGAGCAGGCGCTCGAGCGGAATGCGCGGCACGGCGGCGCGGAGGTCGGCGCCACGGCGCTCGTCGCAGACCCAACCCGTGACCCCGATGTAGAGATCCAGGTCGAGATAGGCCTCGAGCTCCGCGGGGCCGCCCGTAAAGCAGTGCGCGACGCCGCCCGCGAGCGCCGCGCGCGCAGGCTTTAGCATCGCGACGAATTCTTCGTGCGCGTCGCGCTGGTGCAGGAAGACGGGCTTGCCGCATGCCGCCGCTAGCTCGAGCTGCGCGGCGAATGCCTCCCGCTGCGCATCGCGTGGGGAGTAGTCGCGGAAGAAGTCGAAACCGCACTCGCCGACGGCCACGCAGGCCGTATTGCCGACCAGCGCGCGCAGCGCGGCCGCAGTATGCGCGTCGAATTCGCTCGCGTGATGCGGATGGACTCCGGCGGTTGCGAACAGCACCTTCGCATGCTCCTCGGCAAGGGCACTGGCCTGCACGCTGCTCGTCACCGAGGTGCCCGTAACGACGATGCGAGCGACGCCGGCTGCGGCGGCGCGCGCGAGCGTCTCGCGGCGATCGTCATCGAAGCTGTCGTGCGTGAGGTTGGCTCCGATGTCGACCAGCTCGTGCATTTGGCGCCGGATTGTGACGACGAGCGGCGAATGGGGCAACGGTGTCCGCTAGACTGGCGGCCATGCGCTTGACAAAATCCGTGGCACCGACGCTCGCGTGCCTCATCTTGGCGCCGCTCGTTGCGCGCGCCGAGATCGCGGCCGAGTTGCTCGACCTTGCGGCGCGCGTGCAATACGGGTACTACCAGGCGGACGCGCGCGCCATCGAGGCGGCGCAGGTGGCGCTCGACCGGCTCGGCGATTCACCCGACGTCGTCTACTACCGGGACTTTGCCGCACTGCGCCTCGCGCAGCTCGGCGGTCGTGACGACGACAAGCGCTTGAGCGACTGCGCGCGGCGCGAAGCCGCGGCCGAGATCTCGCGGCGCGCGGCCGCGGAAACGGCGGTGCTCGTGGCGGCATGCGCGTTGGCCGTCTCCGACGGCCGCCGGTTCGAGCAAGCGCTCGCGCGTGCGCGTGCGCTCGACGACGACCACCCGCGCATCGCACTGCTGGAAGCGTGGGCGCTCGAGCGAACCGTCGCTGGTAATCCCGGGGCCCGCGCCGAGCTCGAGGCGAAGCTCACGGCCGCAGTGGCGGCGTTCGACGCTTGGACTCCGACGATCGACGACCCCGAGTGGGGTCACGCCGAGGCGCTCGCGGCGCTTGGCGAGAGCGCGCTCGCGCGCGGCGACATTCGCGCAGCCCGCGATCTCCTCGAACGCGCGCTGTTGCTCGCCCCGGACTACAACCGCGCTGTCGCACTGCGCACCGCCGTGCAAGGCGCTCGCGGGTCCCAACGCACGCTCTGATGCGCTGCGCGCCCGTTGCGTTCTGCGGCGCGCTGGTATTCGATACGCTTCGTGACGGAGCAGCTCGGCCTTTTCGACTCGCGTAACGCGTTCGCGCCCGTGGAGGCCGCGCAGGCGCCGCTCAGCATTCGCCAGAGCAACCGCGCGCGCTATTTGACGCTGCGCATGAAGCCGCCGCACACGCTCGAGCTCGTGGTCCCGCGCGGCACGCGCGCACGCGAGGTCGCGGCCTTCGTTCAGGCCCACCAGCAGTGGATCGAGCGCGCGCGGCGCGAGCTCGCGGCCCGCCGTCCGCTGCGCACGGAAGGCTTGCCGACGCAGATCGAGCTCAAGGCCAGCGGCGAGCGCTGGCGCGTCGAGTACCGCCACGACGCGACGAAACGCGCCCGTTGCCGGGCGCACGGCTGGACGCTCGAGGTTTCCGTGCGCGACGCGCAGCATCGCGACGCGCCCGCGGCGCTGCGCGAGTGGTTGCTCGACCATGCCGCGGAGCGCCTGGCGCCGTGGCTCATGCGGGAAGCGGTTGTCGTCGGTCACCGGCCGACGAGCGTGCAGGTCCGGTTGCAGCGCACGCGTTGGGGCAGTTGCTCGACGAGCGGCACGGTGAGCCTCAATGCCGCGCTCCTGTTCGTCGCGCCCGAGGTCGTGCGCTATCTCTTGGTCCACGAGCTCTGCCATTTCATCTCGCTCAATCACTCGCGCAAGTTCTGGCACGCCGTGGCGCGCTTCGAGCCCGATTACGAGGCGCTCGATCGGCGGCTCACGGCCGCCTGGGACGAGATTCCGCACTGGGCGCATCCCGAGGCGTGCTGAGCCTATGGCGGCAGTGAGTTTCAAAGCGCTCGGCAACACGACCGTCATAGTTGTCGCGAGCGTGTACGCGCTGCTGCTGCCGTTGGCGATGTTCGCCGGATTTTTCGGAGTGTTTCTGACAGCGATGATCTTGTTGTCTCTGTGGCGGTATTCGTACGCGATTCTCCGGCACGTGGCGCGCGGCTGGAATCATTTCCCGCCGCCGGACATGGAATCGACGAACCCCTTCGGTGAAATGGCGGTCGTGTTCCACTACGTCTTTTTCGGGTCGTTGACCGTGCTGTTAGTGACGACACCGTTCATCCCTGTGCCGTTGCGCGTCATCGCGTTGGGAGGGGTAGCGCTGGTGTTCCCGGGGTCGGCGGCTGTGATGGGCATGACGAATAGCTTGCCGGCTGCTTTGAGCCCCTCGAGCGTATGGACGGTTGCGCGCGAGCTCGGCGCCGACTACGCGAAGCTCGTCGCCGTCTGCGTGCTGCTGGTCGCGCTCGGTGGCATGAGCGGATTGCTATGGCAGGTGTCGTGGTTGCTCGGAGTAGCCGGCGAGATGTTTGCGGTGTGGACGACGCTCGCGTTGTTTCTCGCAATCGGCGCAGCGCTACGAGCCCATCGATTCGATTTCGATCTGCTCGAAGGTGCCGACGACGCCGAGCAGCGCGAACAGCGCGAGCGGCAGAGCGAATGGCAGAAGACGCTCGATCGCGCCTACACCTCGGTGCGCAGCGGCCTGACGGCGCAGGCTTACCGCACGATCAAAGAGCTCGTCGCGAGCGACGGCGACAGCCTCGAGGTTTACCAATGGACGTTCAACGGCATGCTCGCGTGGGACGAACCGCACCATGCCGCATTGCTCGGTGAGCGCTTCGCGCGGCGGCTCTGGGACGAGGACCGCAAGGTCGATGCGCTCGAGCTCGCCGAGCGGTGCCGCAAAATTTCGCCGCAGTTCGCGCCGCCGGCGGCCTTCACGGCAGAGCTCGCGGCCTATGCGCGCTCGCTGGGCCGGCACCGCAGCGCCGACGAGCTCACGGCGCTGGCTGCGGCGACGGCGGTAAACCCCGACATCAGTCAGCGTGCTCCTGGCCCGTGATGAGCCGGGCGCCGCGGCCGTAGGTCAGGTACTCCCAGAGCCAGCGCAGTGACACGATGACGGGGCTCGGCACGCCGACGAGAAAATAGATGTGCGCGATGCCCCAAAGCCACCACGCGAGCCAGCCGCGCAGCGTGATCAACGGAAACTCGATCACGGCGCACTTGCGGCCGATCGTCGCGAGGCTGCCGGCGTTTGCGTAAGCGAAGGCAGCGGGTGCTGCGGCGCCGCGCA
>DATFFV010000421.1:0-4464 GCA_035249885.1 Gammaproteobacteria bacterium
CTCCATTCCCCGTCGATCTCGAAACGGTTGTCCCCGCAGTGACAGCTGCCCACGTACCGCATGCGTGCCCCCTTGCGTTAAGTCGTAGAAATCGTGTGCCCCATGCACTGCCCCACTACGGGCTGAAATCGCGGCGCTCGAGCGTCACCTCGAACGTGTCCGCGTTAAAAGGCACGCTGTGGCGTTTCGGCCTGTGGTCATCGGCCATGACGAGCAGCGCGACGTTGGCGGGCGCGCGCCCTTCGCACATGGCTTCGGGCGCCGCGATCGTGAACGTGCCGTCGCTGTTGCTGCGCGTCGTCAAGCGCTCGTCGAGATACGAGACCTCGACGACTGCAAACGCCACGGGCCGGCCCGTCGTGTCGAGCACGGTGCCGTTGAGCTCGTATTGGCTGCACATGTTGCGAACCAGCCAGCGCTCGACGAAGCCTGTGCCGGCTTCCATGTTGGCGCTCACGACGACATTGATCGCGAGAAACAGCACCGACGCGACCACGATACCGATCGCGCCGAACACGAGATAGCGCAGTGCCGCCATCGCCTCACTCGTTGATGCGCAACAAGCGCCGCAAGTTACCGCCCAAGATCGCTTCCTTGTCGGCGTCGCTCAAAAAAGGCGCCTCCGCGATGATGTCGATCGTGTCGGGCCAGAAGTACGGCATGTCCGAGCCGTAGACGACTTGGCTCACGCCCGTTTCGGCGACGAGGTGGCGCAGGCCTTCGGTCGAGAAGACCATCGAGTCGACGACGATCTGATCTTTGAAATACTCGCTCGGCTTACGCTTGTTGGCGCAGTTGGCGTCGTCGCGCACGATGCACGCGGCGTCGCTGCGCCCCAAATACGACGTCAGATAGCCGCCGCCGTGCGCCGCGCCGAGCGTGAGGCGCGGGAAGCGATCGAGCGTGCCGTCGAAGATCATGCGGCTCAAGAACACGGTCGTCTCGAGCGGATTGCCGACGATGTTGGGGAGGCCGCCGGGACCATCGAGCGCGCCGGCGCGCGCGATGTTGAGCGCGTTGTTGGGATGCATGAACACAGGCACGCCGAGCTCCTCGGCCTTGGCCCAGAACGGATCGTACTTCGCGCCCGACGGCGGCTCGCCCCCGACGTGGCCGCCGATCGACGCGCCGCGCGCACCGAGATTCTTGACGGCGTGCTCGAGCTGCTCGGCCGCGAGATCGGGGAATTGCAGCGCGACCGAGCTCAAACCCACGAAGCGCGTGGGATGCTGCTTGCACCAAGCGGCGATGCCTTCGTCATGCATGGCCACGACCTGCCGCGCATCCTCACGGTTTGCGCCGTACCACCAATAGGTGTTGACGCTGAGCGCCTGCACGTCGATGCCGCGCTCGTCCATGGCCGCGATGCGCTCGGGCCCGAGCACGAGCGTCGGCGGCGCCGCACGCGGCACGTTGACGTTCGGCACGCGGCTCGCCACCTCGGGAAACAGGCAGTGCGCGTGCAGATCGACAATGGCTACGCGCCGGCCGCCGATGACCACGCGCTTCGGCGCGGCTTGGCCCTGCACGCCGAACGCGCCGAGTGCGAGCGCGGCGCCACCCGCCGCGCGTAAAAAAGCCCTGCGACTGCTCATGACCCCCCCACTTGAGGCCAACGGCCCCTTGGACGCCACCGCCGATGGGTCAAGCCTCGCCGAACGCCTCGAGACCGTCAATCGCGCCGAAGGTCGAGAATTCTTCGCGCTCCGCCAGGGTCGCTCACGCGCAAAGGTTCGCGCTAAGATAGCGCCGACACCCGTTCTGGGCAGGACAAGAAGATCCGCGGCGCCGTGGCGCTCAAACTGAGGAACCATCCATGAAGGCATCAGCGAAATTGGCTACGTCGATTCTCGTCGCCGCTACGACTCTGGCGATCTCCATCGCAGCGTCGGCGCAGCCGCCCGGGCCTGCCGGCGAGACGTTCAAGGTCGTGACCGTCGCAGAAGGGCTCCGCAATCCCTGGAGCATGGCGTGGTTACCGAACGGCGACATGCTCGTCACGGAGCGCGGCACCGGCGATTACCCCGGCTCGCTGCGCATCATCCGCGGCGGCCAGCTGTTGCCGACGCCGGTGCCCGGAGTGCCGGTCGTGCGCGCCCAAGGTCAAGGCGGCATGCAGGAAGTCGCCGTGCACCCGAACTTCGCGCAGAACCACTTCATCTATTTGAGCTACGCGAAGCCGCGTAACAACAACATGGAAGGCACCACGGCCCTCATGCGCGCCAAGCTCGAGGGCGACAAGCTCGTCGACGCCAAAGAGATCTTCGAGGCGAAGGCGTGGAGCAACGCGCCGGGCCACTTCGGCGCGCGCATCGCGTTCGACGGCCAGGGTCACCTCTTCCTGTCGGTCGGTGACAAGATGGCGGGCCTGTTCCCGCGGCGTCCGGACGGCGCGATGGACCCGAATCTCGCGGGCCACCCCGCGCAGAACCTCGACAACCATCAAGGCAAGATCCTGCGGCTCAACGACGACGGCACGGTGCCCACGGACAATCCGTTCGTCGGCCGCGCCGGCGCGCTCCCCGAAATCTGGAGCTACGGCCACCGCAATCCGCAGGGCCTCGCCTACGACGCGGCGACCGGCACGCTCTGGGAAACGGAGCACGGCCCGCAAGGCGGCGACGAGCTCAACGTCATCGAGAAGGGCAAGAACTACGGCTGGCCCGTGATCGGCTACGGCGCGAACTACACGCTCGGCACCGAGATCCACGCGGCGCGCAACAAGGAAGGCATGGAGCAGCCGAAGGCGTTCTTCGTGCCGTCGATCGGCATCTCGGGCGCCATGCTGTACACGGGCGACGCGTTCCCGAACTGGAAGGGCAACATCTTCGTGGGCGGCATGTCCGGCAACTATCGCCAGCTCGTGCGGTTCTCGGTGAACGGCCAGGTCGTCACGAATCGCGAGCCGTTGCTGGTCCGCGAATACCGCATCCGCGACGTGCGTCAGGGCCCGGACGACTTCATCTACATCGCCGTCGACAATCAGAACCCGGGTCGGCCGAGCAACATCATTCGCCTCGAGCCGGACAAGTGACGCTCCGCTCGTGAGAGGGCTACTCAGGTTCGTTGCGCTCGCCGCGTTCGCGGCGGGCGCAACCCCTGCCCTCGCACAGGCGCCCTGCGATCGCGCCTGCCTCACGACGATCATCGATTCCTACTTCCGCGCGCTGCTCGCGAACGATGCGCGCGCGCTGCCGCAGGCCGCCCGCGCTCGCATCACGGAGAACGGCGCCGAGAAGAAACTCGCCGACACGTTCTGGGACGGCGCCGCCGAGACCGTCTTTCGCTTCGACATCGTCAACACGACGCGCGGCGACACGGGCACGCAGACCGTGATCCGCAACGCCGACGGCAGCAAGACGATGCACATGCTGCGCCTCAAAGTGCAGCGCGGCGCGATCACCGAGATCGAGACGATCAAGGCCAACCAGGGCGATGCCGACCGGCTCTGGGATCCCGATCGGTTGACCACGGTCTCACCCGACTTGCAGCTCTCGATCCGTGAAGCCGAGCGCGACTCGTACTACGCGCTCATCGCCGCGGCCGAGGGCTACTGGCGCGCCTTCCAGACCAACGGCACGCCCGACTATCACCCGGCGCCGCTGCTGCCCGACGCGCGCCGCTTCGAGAACGGTCTTCAGACGACGGGACTCGTGCGCGACGGCCAATACGTCTCGGCGCAGAGCGGTTTCGACGCGGGGCGGTTCCTGAATCGCAACATCTGGGATCGCCGCTACCCCGTCGTCGACGAGGAGCGCGGAATCGTGCTATCGATCGTTCGCTTCGGCATCAAGGGCGGCGCCACGAGCCAAAGCACGGTGACCTCAAACGACCGGCTCGTCGCCGAGTTCTTCGCCGTGAAGCGCGGCCAGATCCAAGAAATCCAGGCCGTGCTGTTCAATCTCCCGGACGCGCAGCCGACGGGCTGGCCGCCCGATACGGGACCCGGCCCGGGCGCCACGCGCTGAACGAGATTTACTGGCCGCGATGGCCGAGCAGGCGCGCCGGCAGGAACAGCACGGCGCGCAAGAACGCGAACAGCGCCTCGAACGTGATGCCGACCAATCGGAACGGCAGCGAGATCAGCCAGACGATCGGCCACAGCACGAGCGCCAGCAACGCGAGCGGCCAGCAGATCACGAGCAACAACAACCAGCCGATGAAGGCGAGCATGCGGCCCTCCGCACGACGAGACCTAGGGCGCCACCGTAGCGCGACGCGCGGTCGCGATCAAACGCAGCAGAGCCCCGATTACGCTTACTCGCTGCGCAGCGCTCTGAGCGGGTCTCCTTGCGCGGCATGCCGGGCAGGAATCACACAGGCCAGCATGGCCACGGCCGTCAGCACGAGCGCGACCGTCGCGATCGTCAGAGGGTCCATGGGCGTCACGCCGTAGAGTTGGTTGGCGATCAGTCGGGTCAACGCCTGGCCCGGAGGCTTCGATAACCGCTCGCGATCGTGCCG
>DATFFV010000422.1:0-6084 GCA_035249885.1 Gammaproteobacteria bacterium
GCCAGCCGCGGATGCTCGGGCTGTCCGGGCGGCGGCCGGAGTCGAGGGACGGCAAGACCCTCGAGCCGCTGACGGCCCACGGCATCAAGGCGATGTCGATCGGCTTTCTCGTCGACGAGCGTCAGCCGATGGCATGGCGCGGGCCGATGGTCACCTCGGCGCTCAACCAGCTGCTCACGCAGACGCGCTGGGGCGATCTCGACTACCTCATCGTCGACATGCCGCCCGGCACCGGCGACATCCAGCTCACGCTCGCGCAGCGCGTGCCCGTGAGCGGCGTCGTCATCGTGACGACGCCGCAGGACATCGCGCTCGCCGATGCGCGCAAAGGGCTCGAGATGTTCCAGAAGGTGCACGTGCCCGTGCTCGGCGTCGTCGAGAACATGAGCTTGCACATCTGCAGCCGCTGCGGGTTCGAGGAGCACATTTTCGGCGAGCGCGGCGGCAAGAACCTCGCCGACCAGTACGGTGTGCCGCTGCTCGGCTCATTGCCGCTCGACCGGCGTATCCGCGAGGAGACCGACGCCGGCAGGCCGACGGTTGCCGCGGATCCTTTGAGCCCGATCTCGCGCGCGTTCACCGAGGCAGCTTTGCGCGCCGTCGGTGAGCTCGCGGCGCGCGGCAAGGACTACAGCCGGCTGTTCCCCAACATCACCGTCGAGGACACTTGATGAGCGTGAAGTCCGATCGCTGGATCCGGCGCATGGCGGCCGAGCGCAAGATGATCGAGCCGTTCGAGGCGAATCAGGTGCGGCAGGTCGATGGCGGTCGAGTGATCTCGTACGGGACGTCGAGCTACGGCTACGACGTGCGCTGCGCGCCCGAGTTCAAGGTCTTCACGAACATCAACTCTGCGATCGTGGACCCGAAGAAGTTCGACGAGACGAGCTTCGTCGACATGCAGGGAAGCACCTGTGTGATTCCGCCGAACTCGTTCGCGCTCGCGCGCACGGTCGAGTACTTCCGCATCCCGCGCAACGTCTTGACCATTTGCCTCGGCAAATGTGTCACCGGAGATACGAGGGTCGTGGACGCCGAGACCGGCGCATTCGTTCCAATCAGAGATTTCAATGGGCGGCACAAGACCGTCGGTATGGAGAACTGGACGCTCGCTCGGCAAAGCGTCACTGCGGTGATGGCTCGCGGCCGCAAACCGGTGTTCGAGCTCACAACTCGTGCCGGTTTGAAGATACGGGCTACAGAGAACCACCCATTCCGCCAGTTCGCGGGTTGGACGCCGCTCAATCAATTGCGGGCGGGAGATCGAATCGCCATAGCGAGACGTATTCCGGTTTTCGGTGAGACTCCGCTACCCGACTGGGAGGCGATCCTTCTCGGCTTGATGATCTCGGAAGGACAGTGCTGCACACCGGGCAACAGCCCGGTTTTTACGAGTACCGATCCCGTCCTCGTCGAGCATCTCCGCGAGGCGGTTTGCGCTGGTGGGCTCGGCGAGGTTACGCACAACGGCGCTATGGGCTATCGCCTCGTGAACCACAAGAACCGAGGCGGCGTGCCGCAGAAGAATCGCGCCGCGCAATGGCTCGAGCATCACGGCATCAATGTCAAGGCCGGAGACAAGCTCGTTCCGCAGGCCGTGTTCACCGCCCCCCGGCAGTCCACCCGACTCTTCCTACAGTCCTTGTTCTCCGGCGACGGCGGGCTTTACAGGCACGGAGAAAGCTTCTTCTTGGAGTACTACTCGAAGTCCAGACGGCTGATCGAGGATGTGCATCACTTGCTGCTCCGGTTTGGTATTTTCTCGCTGATCCGTGAAAAGCGCACCAAGATCGGCACGAAGGCCTGCAGCATTCAGATAACTGATCGAGAACAGATTCTTCGTTTCAGCGACGAGATAGGGTTTCTACCAGGCTCGATCAAGCAACTGCGGCTCGAAAGGGAATTTCTTCCGTTGCTTCGCGCGCAACCTATCCGCCTGCGCAGCAACTTCGACACGTTACCGCGCGAGGCCTGGACGCTGTTGACCGCGGTCGCCGCGAGTCACGGTCGAAGTTTCAATTCGATGGGACTCTACAAGCTTGCCAACCAGTCGGTGCCCTACAAATACGTCGCGCAGATCGCACTAATGACCGCAAGCTACGAGATGGCGCAGCTTCTCGACGGTCCCGTTTGGGACGTTGTCAAAGAGATCAGTCCAGCGGGAGAAGAGGAAGTGTTCGATGTGTCGGTGCCTGCCGTCGAGAACTTCGTCGCGAACGACATCATCGTGCACAATTCAACATATGCCAGATGTGGCATTATAGTCAACGTAACGCCTTTGGAGCCGGAGTGGGAAGGCCACGTGACTCTCGAGTTCTCGAACACGACGACCTTGCCCGCGAAGATCTACGCGAACGAGGGTGTCGCGCAGATGATCTTCTTCGAGTCGGACGAGGTCTGCGAGACGAGCTACGCCGATCGCGGCGGCAAGTACCAGGGCCAACGCGGAGTGACGCTGCCGCGGACGTGAGCGGCTTCTGCCACGCAAGGCATCGGCTCGGTCGCCGTGATCGTCACGGGCTTGGCGCGAGGCCGGTCACGCTGACGAGCGTAAACGTCGTCTGCACCTCGCCGTCGCGGCGCTGCTCGATGCGCACCGGCAGATACGCGAGCTCGGGGGCAACCCAAAGCCACGTCACGCGCGACGAGCCCGCGCGCTGCTGCGTGAAGATGCGCGTGGTCAACGAGCCGGCTCCCGTCGCGATCGTCGCCGTGCCGTTGTCGCCGTACTCATAGCTCGCGACCGAATCCTCGTCGGCGAGCGAGTAGGTGCGCGGCGCGCCCGTGGCCTTAAGATCGCGCATGAGCGCCACTTGGAGGCTGCCGCGGTCGAGCGCGCCCTCGGGCACGGCCATCTCGCGGCGCGCTTCCGCAGTGCCCACGGTCGCGATCCCGCGCTGCCAGTCGAACACGATATGCAAATTGTCTTCGCCGGAGCGGCTGCCGTCCTCGAACCAGAACTCGAGAGGACGCACCGCGCCGTTCTCGACGCGAAACTGACTGCGCTCGACGGCCGGGTTCGGCCGCGCGAGCTTCAAGAGCCCCTTGAGGGTTGTGCGCGAGCTGAATTCGTAGAGGCCGCCCTCGGGCAGCGCGCGCACGCCGAATTCGGCCGTGCCGGCTTCCTTGCCCTTGTACTCGACGCGATACGTGGCGGTATATGTGGTGACGTCGTCGTCGCCGTAGGCCGCGCACGCCGGCAGCACGAAAGCGAATACCCACGAGAGCTTCATGTCAGCTCACCTCTTGCTCGTCAATGAGCTCAGGCGTCGGCAGCGGCCGCCCGTCCAGCATGACCGAGCCGCGCGCGAGCCTCAAGCGCCCCTGCGCAAACCATTGCACGGCGCGGGGCAGGATGATGTGCTCGCCGATGTGGACGCGCGCGGCGAGCGAATCGGCGGTGTCGCCGGCCCGGACGCGCAGGCGGTATTGGAGCACGCTCGGACCTGCGTCGAGCTCGGTCGTGACGAAGTGAACGGTGGCGCCGTGCCAGCGCTCGCCGGCCTCGAGCACGCGCCGGTGCGTCTCGAGGCCCGTGTAGGCGGGCAACAGCGAGGGATGAATGTTGAGCATCCGACCCGCGAACGAGGCGACGAATTCCGGGCTCAAGATGCGCATGAAACCTGCGAGCACGAGCAGGTCGGGCGCGTAGGGGGCGAGTGCCGCGGCGAGCGCGGCGCTGTAGGCGGAGCGCTCCGCGCCGCGGCTTGGCACGTGGTGCGTGTCGATACCGGCCGTGCGCGCACGCTCGAGCCCGCGCGCGGTGCTGCGATTGCTGATGACGGCGACGATCTTGGCGCCGAGCTCGCCGGCGCGCTCGGTGTCGATGAGGGCCTGCAGGTTGCTGCCTTCGCCCGAAATGAGCACGGCGACGCGGGTCGGTGAATCGGTCATGCTTCAAGCTCGGCGTGGCCGTGAGGGCTGACGCGTATAATAGAAGCGTCGCCCGAACCGTGCAGGACCTTATGGCCATGGATATCGATTCGGCGTTACGTCGTGCCGCCACGATAGTGCTGCTGGCCGCGCACGTCGCGGTGTTGCCGGTCGCCTTTGCGGCGACAGTGCAGGGACTCTACAGCGTCACCGTGCCGCGCGACCCGGCCGCGAGCGATCGACGCGCGGCCGCTGAGCGGGCCGCGATGGCGGGCCTGCTGGTTCGCGTCACGGGCAGCCGCGCCACTGCGCTCGATCCGGCCGTGCAGCCGCTGCTGGCCGCTCCCAGGGAATACGTCCTGTCCTACGGCGAGCTGCCGGGCGGGTCGTATCGCGTCGAGTTCCGCCGCGCGCCGGTCGAGAACGCTCTGAGGGCGCTCGGCGTGCGCGTCTGGGGGGCCGAGCGCCCGCTCACGCTGCTGTGGGTCGCGATCGACGACGGCGCCGGTGGACGCGCGCTGCTCGGCGCCAATGAAACGACGGAGCTAGGCGCGGTCACGCCGAGAGTCGCCGCGATGCTCAAGAGCGTGCGCGAGGAGATCGACGCCGCGGCTGAAGAGCGCGGACTGCCGATCGCATTGCCGTTGCTCGATCTCGCGGATCAGAGTGCCGTGACGTTCCAGGACGTTTGGGGCGGGTTCGAGGGCGACATTCTGGCGGCGTCTGCGCGCTATCGCGCCGACGCCGTGCTTATCGGCCGCGTGCGGCCCGGTGCGTTCGGCAACGAGGTCGACTGGCTGTTCGTCAACGGCATCGAACGCTCGGGGTTGCCGCTCGGCGCCGTGCGCGACGGCCTCGACGCCGCGGCCGATCGCTATGCCGCGGAGCTCGGCACGGTCGGTGGCGCGAGTCTCACGTCGCTCACTGTGCACAACGTGCAGAGCTCGGCCGACTACAGCCGAGTCATGAGCTATCTCGAGCAGCAGAGCGTGCTCGAGCGCATCGACGTCGAGTCGTTCGGCAACGGCACTCTGACGCTGCGTGTCGCGGCGCGCGGCGATGCGCTGGTGCTCGGCCGTGTGCTCGCGCTCGGTGGCGTCCTCAGGCCCGCGGCCTTCGGGTCGGGGCAATTGGCGTTCGAAGTCGTGGGGAACGGCCCGGCGCCATGAGTCTCAAGTTCGTGCCGAACGCCATCTGCGTCGTGCGCATGTTGCTCGTGGTGCCGCTGGTCTGGCTCATCGTCGCCGGCCGCTATACGGAGGCGCTCGTCGTGCTCGTCGTCGCGGGGTTCTCCGACGGCCTCGACGGCTATCTCGCCAAACGCTTCGACTGGCGGACGCGTCTCGGCAGCCTGCTCGATCCCGCGGCCGACAAGCTGCTGCTCGCGAGCGCGTTCGTCGCGCTCAGCTACGTGGGCCTGGTGCCCGTGGGACTCACGATCGTCGTCATTGCTCGCGACGTCATCATCGTCATTGGCGCGATTTGCTATCAGTTGTTGATCGCGCCCGTCGAGGGGCAGCCGGCGCTCGTGAGCAAGCTCAACACGGCCTGCCAGTTGGCCATGGTGCTGTTCGCGCTCACGAACGCGGCCTTCGCGTGGCCGGCGCCCGGGGCACTCGTGTTGCTGGGGGCGGCCGTCGTCTTCACGAGCGTCGTCAGCGGGCTCACTTATGTGCTCCGCTGGAGCGCCCGCGCGTGGCGTGTGGCGCACGGCGCAGGCTAGCCGCTGGGAACCCGCGTGGCCCAACTACCGCTCGCGCTCACGCTCGAGGACCACGCGAGCTTCGCGACGTTCGTCGCGGGCGAGAACGGAGCCGCTGTCGAGCACGTACGCTCCGTGGCGACGGGTCGGGCCGGCACGCTCTGGCTCTGGGGCGCCGCGCGCTCGGGACGCAGCCATCTCCTGCAAGCGGCCTGCCGCGCCGCTACCGAGGCCCACAGGCGCGCAATGTACGTGTCGTTGCCCGCGTCGTCGCCGGCGATCCTCGCCGATCTCGAGCAGGTCGACCTGCTCGCGATCGACGACGTGGACGCGATCGCCGGGGATCTCGCATGGGAGCACCCGCTGTTCACGATTCTCAACGCGTTCCTCGCGAGCCCAGGCGGCTTGTTGCTCGCGGCCGCGGCGCCCGCTGCGCGCTGCGGCTTTGGCTTGCCCGATCTCGCCTCGCGCGGTGCCGGCGCCGTGACCTATCGGCTGGCGCCGCTGAA